>JAYEFX010000223.1:0-1518 GCA_034658775.1 Campylobacterota bacterium | reverse complement strand
CGTCCACAAGAGGAACCTAGCAATATGTTTTGTTTGCCAAGTGGAGGATACCGAGAGCCTAAAATTATGTATGGTATTGCCAATCAAGTTTTACTTGAGGGTAAAGATTTTAAGCGTATGGTTACGTTTAAAAACAAAAATCAAATTGTGGAACAACTGCCAAATAAATTGGTGCTTATCACGGCCATCTCAAAACCAAAAAGACTTTTACATTATCTTCCAACGCATACAGTATTGGAAGCTTTTGAAGACCATTACTATTTTACTCAAGAAGATATACAAACGCTTCAAAAAAAATACCCCAATCATGCATTTATAACAACTGCAAAAGATATGGTTAAACTGCAACAATTTAATATTGCAAATCTTTATTTGATGGATTTAGAGATACAATTTGATGATCAAGTGGAGTTTCCTGCTATTTTAGGTCATAAGGAACTAAATACGTAATCGTAAAATGGTTATACCTCTATATCAAAGCGTCACTTAAAGGACTGAGCTAAATTCCCAATAATCAGATGCCATCCATCGATGATGATAAAAAAGATAAGCTTTATGGGCAGGGAGATCATAACAGGAGGCAACATCATCATCCCTAGACTCATTAGTATCGATGCCACGATAATATCAATCACCAGAAATGGTAGAAATATCAAAAAACCAATCTCAAAAGCAGTTCTAAGTTCACTCACAATAAATGCAGGCATAAGAAGCGTCAAAGGCACATCTTCAATATTTTGAGGATTTTCCTCTTTTTTGATTCGATAAAAAAGTGCTAAATCAGATTCTCGTGTATTTTTAAGCATAAAATTTTTAAATGGATCAACAGATTTTTCAATAGCAACTTCATAACCTATGGTTTCATTCATGTACGGTTTGATTCCATTTTCCCATGCTTGTTTTCCATAGGGTTCCATAATAAAAAAGGTCAAGATAAGTGAAAGAGATATGATGATCTGATTTGGAGGGGTTTGTTGCAGTCCCATGGCCTGTCGTAAAAGTGAAAATACAATCATAAGACGTGTAAAACTGGTCACCATAAGTAAAAGTGTAGGTGCAAGTACCAGTAGGGCTAAAATAATCATAATATTAATTGTTTTAACAAATTGATCAGGTTGATCAACAGCTGCTACAGACAAGTTTACCAATGGTGGAGCATCTTGGGCAAACATAAACAAGGGTAAAATAAGTATTAAAATAAAAAATGATTTTAGCTTCATAACCGTGAGTTTAACATAATTATGTTTAAAAAAAACGTTCTTTTGGTATAATATTAATTATTATCAAAGGGTAGCTTTACTATAATCATAAAAATTATATTAAGGAATACAAATGAACAAAAAAGCATTTTCAATGATAGAGATGATATTTGCAATAATTATTGTGGGTATCATTGCCAGTATTGCTGTACCTAAACTTTTAGGCAGTAAGGATGAAGCAACGGTTTCAACAATTAAACAAGACGTACAAACAGTAATCTCATCAGTACAAACATACTATATGGTGAACGGAAAAATT
>JAYEFX010000222.1:0-1518 GCA_034658775.1 Campylobacterota bacterium | reverse complement strand
TGTCACAAATGTCATGGAAAAGATGCAAAAGGTTCATTTATCTCGTTGTACAAAGATAAAGATGGAAATATTCACAAGGTTACAGCTCCTGATATTAGCGCAATAAATAAACAAAAATTTTACGCTACCGTTCAATCTCAAAAAAGTAAATCTAAGATTATGCCAACGTATTTTTTGACCAATGATGAGTTGAATTCCATCTATTTTTACATTAAAAATTTGGACTCTAGATGATAGCTCACAGTGCACTGATGGTTGCTGGTGACAAGCCTAAACATCTTAACAAACTTCAGCAATTAAAATGCCACATTGCCATTGTCAATTTAGAAGATGGGGTATACGACAAAGACACAGCACGTTCACTAGTATGCCAAACATTAAAAGACAACAGTTTTTCGAACACTCAAATTGTGGTACGTATAAATGATTTAAAGCTGTGTGGGAAAGAAGATATAGATGCGCTTAATAAAGTCAAACCTTATGCTATACGCATTCCAAAGATTCGCACTCTTGAAGATGTACAACTCGCCCTTGATCTCATTGATAAAGATATTCAGGTACATTTATCCATTGAGACAAAAGAAGCACTTCAAAACCTGCATAAATTTAAAATTCACCCTCGTGTTACAACCGTATATCTTGGTATTTTAGATATGCTGGAATCCTTAGGTTTAGCTCAAAATCTGGTGCACCTAAATAATCCAACGGTTGATTATATTTTAAGTAAATTTCTTATAGATTCACGCACAGCTGGACTGTATCCTATCTCTTTTGTTTATCAAGAATATCAAAATACTCAAGAGTTCACACAATGGTGTCGTAAAGAGAAAAACATGGGATTTAGTGCAAAAGCGTGCATCTCTCCAACTCAAGTTAAGATAGCCAATGAGATCTTTTCACGCAATACACAAGAGATACAAAAAGCAAAGCAGATCATCAAACTCTTTGAAGAACAAAAAGCTAAAAGATGTACTGGATTTGCACATGAAAAGTATGGATTTATCGATGAGCCTATCTACAAAGATGCCTTATTAGTTTTAAAAAACAGTTAAATTAATCCAAGCGCCAATAAAATATTTTATTTTCATAACCAGCGGAAAAAACACCCTTTTCATCAAAAAATTTAATTGTTGTAGGGATGGCATAATGCCCCTCAAGAGTAGCTAACTTATCTCCTGATGGGATATCAAAAAGTTGCAAAGTGCTGTTTTCATCACTGGAATACATTCCTAACTTTCCACTAGGACTCAACGCCACACTATAAACTAAAAATTCACTTTTAATATAATAGGGCTTTGCATTTTTGGGATACACCCCTACTCGTCTATCTTGACCACCTGTAAGGACATTACCATTTTTATACGCAATTTGATATACATTATCAAGATTTAGAACAGGAAGTTGCTTCATCACTTTTCCTGTTTTCACGTTCATAACAGTGATAATCCCACTCTCAGATGCGGTAATCATCGTTTTTTTATCTTCACTAAGCTCTAAATCTGAAAAAGAACTTTGTTC
>JAYEFX010000221.1:0-1533 GCA_034658775.1 Campylobacterota bacterium | reverse complement strand
CCACCAGAAAGCCCTGCACCTCTCTCCCCAATAGGCATCTCATAGCCTCTTGGATGAGTTCTTACAAAGTCATCAACTCCACTTATTTGAGCAGCATATATAATATCGCCAATATCTGGATGCAAATCAGAGGAGATGATGTTATCTTTGATTGTTCCTTTAAAAAGATTGACATCTTGAGGAACATAACCAATAGAGCGACGCAAATCTGCTGGGTCAATTTGTGATATATCTATATCATCTATTAAAATAGTACCGCCTGTTGGCTCATAAAGTCTTAGTATTAGTTTGGCTATTGTTGATTTTCCAGAACCTATACGACCAATAATCGCGACTTTTTCACCAGGCTCTACAACAAAGCTAATATTATCAAGTGCTGGAATTTCAGAATCTGGATAGTTAAAAGTTACATCTTTAAACTCTATCTTGCCATTAAAATTTGGTCTCTCAACAAACTCTTTACCCTCTGGTCTCTCCATCTCTTGAGAGATGATGTTGTTTAGCGTATCATAAGAACTTCTTGCATCAGAGTAGTTTGAAATCAAACCTGCTGCTTGACCCATCGGAGCCACTGTTCTTGAAGTTAAAATCACTACTGCAATAAGTCCACCCATAGTAAGCTCAAACTCTTGAATGAGGTAAACTCCAAAAACGACCACAAAAACTGTGTTAAGCTGAATAAATAGATTTGTAACATTTGGGATAGAAGATGACAAAAGACGAGATTTAAGATTTTTTTCCGCTATCTCTCCAGTTGATTCTTCCCAATCCCACTGCTGTTTTCCAGTCATGCTCATTGATTTTACTGTTTCGATATTTTGAAGTGTCTCTATAAGTATCCCATTCTTTTTTGCACTAGCCTCATGAGAACTCTCTATAGACTCTTTTAATGGTTTTCTAATAATCAGTGCATAAGCTAAAATAACAACCATTGTAGTCATAGGAACAAATACCAAGTAACCGCCTATATAATAAATGACCATTAAAAATATAATTGCAAAAGGCAGATCAATCATAGCGGTCATTGTTGCTGTAGTAAAAAATGAACGAACTGACTCAAAGTCTTTCATATTGTTTGCAAATGATCCGACTGATTGTGGATGGACTGCCATCTTAAGATTTAAAACTTTTTCAAATATGATAGATGACATGATAGTATCACTCTTTTTACCTGCCAACTCAAGCATATATCCGCGAGTTAGCTTTAAAAAGAAATCAAGAAGATAGACAAAGACTATACCAACCGTAAAGACCATTAGTGTCTCTTGTGCATTATTTGGAATAACTCTATCGTAAACATTCATAGTAAAAAGAGGAGTAGCTAGAACAAAGAGATTTATAAGAAGTGATGCCCAAAGAACATCTCTGTATATTCCGCGAGAAAGATTAAGAGTACTCCAGAACCAGTGTTTTGCTTTTACATCTAAAGTACGAGAATTTTTAGAATCATATTCAAACTTTTTCTTAAGTAAAAAACCATATCCTAAATACTCTTTGTTTAACTCTTTTACATCTATCCACTCTTGACTTCCA
>JAYEFX010000220.1:0-7834 GCA_034658775.1 Campylobacterota bacterium | reverse complement strand
AAAATGTTCCTAAAATAATAAAAACATTGCCATCCTTAAGTGTTTGAGCAATACTATCAGATTCATTTTGTTCAATAATGGGTGCAACTACGGTTGGGGTGTCTTTTTTGACTGCCAATGCAAAACTGGCTTTTTTTACGGGAGTTTCAACAATAGAATCAGCACTTTTGTACACTTCATTCATAGGTTGATAACACAACCCTGCACTTGAACACCCTTGATAATTAAAAACCAACTCATACGGTTTACCTTGGGTTAGCTCTTCAATCAACGATTTTGGTACTTCAATATCCATCTTCTCAAAATGAACCATAAAATCATGAAAATCAACCGCTTTACGAATACCAAGTTTAGAAGTGATATCGGTTGTTGTATCGGTTTTGATCTCAACTTTAAGTTGCTCATCATAGATGTATATATCTTTTGCAAGTGTTAAATTAAATACAATATTGGAATCTTGCTCTTTGACACTGCTTTGAAACGCTTTTTTGGGTTCTAAAAAATCACTACTTCCTAGAAGAAGGGTAAGAAAACTTACCCAAACTATAATATGTTTAAACATTCGTAGCCTTAGTTTTAACTATTTGCAGCTTGAAGCGCAGCAATCACCTCATGAAGATTTGCAAATGGAATATGCGTTTTCCACTCAACATCCACACCATTAAGTGCAATACCAATACTTACAACATCATCACTTCCTGCACCATAAGGCTCACTAACTTTAGCTATAGAAATAATTCCTTTTTTTGTTCCAGCTAGTGGAATCTGATTGAGTTCAACTGAATTTGACATTTGTTTTCCTTTGATTTTTATTTATTTGTTTTGATTATAACATATCTGCGACTATTGTTCCGAAATTTACCTTTTTATTGACTAAATCATTTAGACTAATTAAATCTTTTTCCCAAACCATAACCACGGTTGATCCCATTTTAAACCAACCTATACAATCCCCTTTTTCAAGAGTTTGATTTTCATATTCATACACCTTTACATCCTGTTGGTTTGTATTGGTTTCAACTCTGGGTTCAAATTCAAAAACCATCTCACCCACATTTAAAGCACCTACAAAAACCATGTAAAAAAGTTTCCCATCATTGGTCTCACATTCTAAGATAACCCGCTCATTTTGCACAAACAGATCTTTTTCTTTTCTCAAATAAGTGAAATTTACAGGGTACAACACACCAGGAACATGAATCAATTTTTTAACTTTACAAGCATAACTTGCATGATAACGATGATAATCTTTAGGGGAGAGGTAAAAATTCATAAACGCCCCATCTTCAACTTTGTTAATATTATTCGAATCAATATGTTGCGTTAACAGTTCAGAAACATTATAATCCATCCCTTTAATCTGCATCAATGTAGAACGCTTAAGTGTTCCCGCCTCACTGATAAAACTGTCCGCTGGTGAGACAAAATTTTGTTCACTCATATCAATATCTCTAGGGGATATTAAAGCACGGGTAAAAAGTGCATTTAAACTTTTATATTGACTGGGTCTTTTAAATTCACGCATATCCAGACCCAACAGTTTTACATATCCATAATTAATGATATTTTGAACAACTGAAGGAAAAGGTTTGCTTGCAAACTTTCCAAATATCCTTGAGATTCTATTGGTTATATGCATCGATAATTTCCTTTGGTAGTAGAACCGTTAAGGTTCCTTTTTCTTTCATTCTTCCGGCAACTTCTCCTGCACTATCACCCGTTCCCCAGTAAAAATCTGCTCGAATTTTACCTTTAATGGCTCCCCCTACATCAGCAGCAACCATCAACTGATTGATTGGTTGATCACTTACAGGGTTGGTTGTTTGTACAAATACTGGCAATCCAAGTGGAATATAACGCCGATCTACTGCAATGTTACGTTGTGCAATCAATTGCGTTCCCAATGCACCTGTTGCACCTTTGTTACCCTCTTTAAAAAAGATATAACTTTTATTTAAATTTAAAATGTCGCGTATCTCTTTAGGGTTTTCAATCAGCCATTTTTTAATAGCTTGCAAAGACATCCCTTGTTTACTAATCTCTTTTCTTTTAATTAACTCTTTACCAATAGCATAATAGCCTCGTCCATTTTGCGATGCATAATTGACATTAATAACTTTTCCATCTTCGAGTTGTACTTTTCCTGAGCCTTGAATGTGCATAAAAAACAGATCAATTTCATTTTCCACAAAACATATAGGCTCCAAGTTTCGCTCTTGTTCCATATCTTTTCGCTCTGTATAACGTACTAATTTGTTCCCCACAACTTTACCTCGTATTCTTAAACCTTTAAGTTGGGGAAATTCACGGGTATCTACGGTGATAATATTTGAAGGTGTTTTGTACACCGCATGTTGAAACTGCTCAGATTTAGTTAAACTTCCTTTTAATACAGGTTCATAATATCCAGTAATTAACCCTTGATCGCTTCCATCATTATTCACCAATTTGTACGGATAAAAATTTTCTAAAAAAAACTGCGTAGAGTCGTCTGAACCACTCGCTTTTTTACATACCTCTTTAAGTAGTAATTTACGCTTGGAAGCTCGACAATCTTTTTTGAATGTTTCCATCGCTTGAAACAGATCATCTTGAGTAAAACTTTCAAGTTCCTCCCAAGAGAGTTTTTCCAACAACGCTTTTGAGAATTTTTTAAATCGAACTTTTTCTTTAATTTTTTTCTCTTCTACTTTTACTTTTGGTTCTTCTACTTTTGGTTCAATCTCAGGTTGAGGCTCTATTTGCGATGAAGATTGTTTCTCAACCGCTGTTTTCTCCTCTTGAACGTGCGGTTCTTGTTTGACACTACACCCAGCAAACAATAAAACTATTAAAGCAATACTAAATATTTTCACTGCATCAATTCTTGTTTAAGTTTTTCTTGATTAAGTTTTTTAATCACTGTTGCGTAGATCTCTTCCGTTCGCTCATCATCACAGTGCAATTGAAGTGAAACATCCTCTAGCGTATTTTTATCCTCTATTAACATAAATGCCTTAAGCTCTTTTTTGGTCAATCTTTTTTTCAATACTATCAATATTTCATCCTCATCACGTAGAGGGTTTTTAAGGTTTTTTATATGTTTTTCTAAACTGTCTATTAAATTCATTTTTATATCCATTGTTGTAATTTTTGTATATCGTTGTAACTGGTCATATCAAGCTGTACCGGTGTGATGGAGACATAGTTATTTGCAACCGTCTCAAAGTCACATAGCCCATCCATACTTGGTTCCCAAATAAGTGGGTGTAACCCTATCCAATAGTATTCTTCCCCTCTTGGATTATGATGTCCATGGGTATCGTTCCCATATTCTCGATATCCTGCATTGGTGATTTTCATCCCTTTGCATTGATCAACTCCAATAGGGGGGATATTTACATTCAAAAACTTACGCTCCCCTAGTGGAAAATCACCTGCTTTAATCTTTTCTACGAGTTGCACAATGGTTTGTTTTGCTAAAGCAAAATCCCAACCATTTTTTATATCCTGACAACGATCCCTGCATACTTGTGAGATTGCCAAGGCAGGAACCCCCTGCAAAACTGCCTCCATCGCTGCTGCAGCCGTTCCACTGTAGGTGATATCTTCACCCATATTTGCACCAATATTTATCCCACTAATAACCAGATCGGGTCGACCTTTTTGTTCAAAAAGGTTATTTAAAGAGATAAAAATACAATCAGTTGGTGTTCCATCATCCACTTTATAAAAGTCATCATCCACACACACCATACGTAACGGTCGATCTAAAGTCAAAGAGTGTCCACAGGCTGATTTATTAAGTGCAGGTGCGACAACAGTAATACGTGCAATTGGTTTTAATGCTTGTATTAAAGCTGTTAATCCAACGGCATCGTATCCATCATCATTGGTTAATAAAATATGAAACATAAACTCCCTTGATTTACAATTTTAAAGGATTATATCTAATTTCGTCTTAGTACCATAAATCCAGGAGTTTTTTTAATATATTGCGTGAACAATTCATCAAGTACTTTACGATTTTTTTTCTTTGACGAAGCATGTCGAAAATAGACTTGATTGTCTTTTTTGATAATCATACCCGTATGTGTCACATCCAATCCAGCTTTAGGTGTGTATATACCTATGTAGTCACCCATTTGCAATTTATTTAAAATCTTAGTATCAAGATCTTTTGAATCAATATAGCAAATCTGTCTTTGTACCACTTTAATGTCTTCAAGGTACAACTTACCATGTTCATATTGATTTAATTGTTTCGTAACCTTTTTTGCTTTTGGAGAGATTTTAGTCGTAATATCTTCAAATTTATTAGCACTAATCCAATCTGTAAAAAAATGATTTCTACTGTGATAGTCAATATTTCCATTTTTATAACGAATCTGAATCACATTTTGTTTAAATTGCTTATAATTATTGGATCGCTTCATCGCTTCAACATAATCAATAAATGTAAAACAATCTAATTTAGCTAAATTAATGACCAAATTTTCTTTGATAATAGCCGCTTTTTTTGCTGATTCTAAAACATTCCCACGGTATTTTGTGTTTAAAAAACGCTCTGAAAAGTTTCGTGCTTTCAGTTGTGAAGAGTTGTTTTTGTTTTCTTGTAAAAACTGCGTAAATGTTTGTTCATTCCATGATCCAAGATTTATGACTTCTCCTAAAACAAAGCCACTTAACAATAGCAAAAAAGATAAAATTTTCATTTAGTCTTCAAATTCAAGTTGCTCAAACAATCGTGCCGCGTTTTGTTTGGATAGCTCTTTAAAGGTATCCAGATGAGCATAAGCAGATTGATCTATCTCATACGCTTCTTTTAAACCTCCATCATTGTCAATCACTTCAGTAATCTTTTCTCGCAGGTGAAGAATATACCCTTTGGTGTATTTGCTCACCGTTTCCATATCCGTAGTATCTCCATGCCCAGGGATTACAATTTTTGCATTCAGTGCGGCTAATTTTTCCCAAGCTTCTAGCCACTTGAGTGTTTCGGTGATTTTAAAAATAGGCAACATACGTTGATTAAAGGCTAAATCTCCTGCGTATAGAATCTCCTCTTTTGGTAACCACAAACTAATATCACTTCGCTCATGCGCATAACCAAAATATTTTGCTTCAACAATACGATTTCCCAAATCAAATACGCGGGTGTCTTTAAACACTTCATCCGGAAGCACAACTTTGGTACCCAATACTTTATCTTTATAAGTGCGTGTATGTCTTTTTAAGATCTTTTCACCCAATTGCATAATCTCCTCTTTAGCAATCTCTTGAGCTACAATAACAGCACCTTGCTCTTTCCAATATGAAGATCCCAACATTGCATGACCTTGAGAATTTTCAAGTACGACGTATTTTACAGGTTTTGTTGTGATTTTTTTAATCTCATTATGAAAACTTTTTGCCAACAGATAATTTGCACCAGCATTCCATACCAAAACCGAATCATCACCAACGATAAAACCAAGATTATTGTTGTGTCCAGAGTTTTCATACGTAGCAGGTTGTGTTGCACCAATAGAAGTATACATCCCCTTGGCTACTTTTTCCAAAGGACGATAGAGCATTGATCCTGCATAAAAGTCCAATGAAGATACTGATTTATTTTCTTTTTTCCAGCCTTTGTAACTGTCTTTGTAGTGAAGGACATTTTTATAGCCCATCTTTTTAAGTTGGTTTGCTGCTAACAAACTTATCTTACCATCGTAACAATGTACCACAAACTGTTCATCCTGTTTAACCGTATCTGAAATTAAGAACTCCAGTTTATCACGGGAAATATGGGTACGCTTATTCACTTTTAAATACCCACCTTGCTTGAGAATATCCCCACGTGTACGCACATCAATAACACGCATATTTGGGTTCTTTTCAAGCATCTTTTCTAATTGCATCGTATTGATGCTGTTAACATTTTTTTGAATATTTTCAAGAAGTGTCGAGGAGCTAATCACTTCAGCTTGTACACAGATGCCAAGAGCAACACTAACCATAAACTTAAACAGCATAAAAATCCTTTTTTAGATCGGTTTTTTTTATAAGATTAGATTATAAGATATTGTGTATTAAAAAAGGTAAAGTCCAAAGACTCTACCTTTTAAATTGATTTTATTTTAAGTTCACAACTTAATTGCCTAACACGAGGGAACATTTCCTGAATCATTTGCATACTCTTTAAAGAAGTCATAGTAATGAGGAAGATATTTCTCTTTTACTTTTTTAACATCCGGACAAATTTTCATAATCTCTTCTGCTAATTTACCATCTTCTTGAAGTGTTTCCCACTCATCTTGTGAATGTTTACCCGCCATTTTAGCTCCAGTCATTCCACAAGACTTTTTCAACTTCTTAGAAAAAAGTTTTTGACCTTTTGCAACGTCTGCACTTGCTGTTGTAGTCCCTAGTGCAACAATAATTGCTGTTGCACTTAAAATACTTAATAATTTTTTCATGGGTTACTCCTTATTTAAAACTTGCCATATATTCTGACACAGCTTTGATATCTTCAGGACTGTACGATGCTACTTGACCTTTCATAACGCCTTTCATAGCTCCACCATATGTTCCATCTTTATACCCTTGAAGAGCTGCGACAGATTTTTCAACATCCCAACCTGCTACTATTGCAGATTTACCAAGAGCTTTTTTCTCTGCTTTCATACCATGACATCCTGCACATTTTTTGTACAATCCTGCTCCGTCTGCTGCAAACAATGATGTTGCTCCTAATACTGCTAAACTTAATAAAACTCGACTTGTTGTGTTCATTTTGTACTCCTTAATTTTAATTACAAGAGCAGTATAAAATATAATTGTGAAACGATTGTGTAATATTGTGAAACGAGTATAAAATTATTTTAATTTTCCAAATATTTTGTATTTTTTCCAGTAGATATCAATGGCCTTATCTAATTGTACCGCACTTAAAGTAGTGGGTTTTTTAATACCAAAGCGATTTATAAATGCATCGGGCATGATGGTGTGCTGTTGTGTAGGGATATTTAAATAGTTTATCATGGCAGCCTTAACATTTGTTTTGCTACTGTATTTTAACAAATAGCGATAAAAATATTTATCGATACTTACGGGTAAGGTATTATGGCAAGATACACAATTTTTTTCATACACATTTGTTCCCCATAAAAAGTTTACGCTCAATAATACTATGACAAAATGTTTTACCATGATACCTTTACCCTTGTCCCTTTTTGAAGTTCAGATGTAATGTTAATATCGAGATTGTATTCACGGCAAATAAGCTTTACAATATTTAATCCTATTCCAAATCCACCCACACTTTTATCAAAACGTGCATATCGATCAAACATCAACGCAATATTTTTTTCAGAAATTCCTTTTCCACTATCTTCAATAGTAAAAAAATTGTTTTTCAATGTGATCTGAATGGTTCCATCTATTTTATTGTATTTTATCGCATTGGAGATTAGATTATCAATAAGCTTCGAGATCTTTTTTTCATCAATATTTAAAACAACCTTTTCATCCAAGTCACTCGTAATAATAATCTTTTTTACCGTTGCAAGTGTACTAAAATATTCAATACGCTGTTCAATAATTGTTTTAAGTTGCACCTCGTGATTGTGTGCAATAATTTTATTGTTTAAAATTAAATAGGTTAAGTCATCATAAATATTGGAGATCGTTTTTGCACCAATATCGATGCGATTAATTTTTTTAACCAATTTTTCATCATCAATTTTAGAGGTATCAATCATCTCAATATTTGCCACAATAGTACTCACAGGAGTGTTGAGCTCATGAGTGGTATCTTTGATAAAAGTATCCAGTAGATGCTTTGCATCTACTGGATACTTTTATCAAAGAT
>JAYEFX010000219.1:0-1541 GCA_034658775.1 Campylobacterota bacterium | reverse complement strand
TTAAAAGTTATGAATTAAACAAAAAAGATAAGAGGATTGAAATCTTATTAAAAAAACTAGAAAAGAAGAAGTAAAATGTGGTATCTAATAGTAGCAATACTTTTTGAAACATTAGCGTCATTAGCAATTAAAGAATCAGCAATTAATAATGACTATAGATTTATGGCTTTATCAGCAATTGGATATACAATATCATTTACTTTACTTTGGATAACTTGTAAAAAGATGGATATAAGTACTGCTTATGCTATATGGGCAGGTGTTGGAACAGCATTAATTGTTACAGGTGGTGTTGTCTTTTTTAATGAACCTATAAGTATTCTAAAAATGGTTTTTATTACAATGATAATAGTATCTGTAATTGGGTTAAACCTTATTTAACAATCCTTTCAAGAAGTCTTCTTCCTTTAGGGCGGAGCACCCTTCAGGGTGGGGTTATTCAGTACAAATAAGGTTTTTATCTATATAATTAGGGATATCGAAACTATTAAGTATATCTTTATTGTTTAGCATTTCTAATTTATTTTCTGAAATACTACTTATATTAAAATTATTCTTACTATAAATAGCAAACCCCCAATAATCATAAAATGAAGGTATATAAGAACCAAATCTTTTTATATAAGGATATTTTTTATAAATCTCTTTAACAATTTTATTATGATTTTCAAAACTTAATAAACTACTAGCTTGTGTTACTATAATGGAATTTTTAGTTGTATTTTTCTCTAAAAGTGTTAAAAAGGTTTCGTCATAAAGATGAAGAGTATTGTCACTAATATCTACAAGATCTATAATGACTATATCAAACTTATTTGTGTTATGTTTGAAATATTGAATTATATCTATATATAAAATATCATAATTATTACTATGTATTTCATTGTAAGTTGGTAGATAATTGCCAGTTATTTCAATTACCTCCCTATCTAAATCAACCATTACAATTTCTTTTTTTACCCTTTGAGCTTTCAGCTTTGAGCTATGAGCTCTCTTTTTTGATTCCCTGGAATATTATTTCACAGATTTGTTCCGTCAGCTCATCCGGGTTAATATCTTTTCCGAAGGTGATCCCGGAAAGACAGACCTGCTCGATGCTGCCGAGAATACTATGCCTGATCAGCCTGGCGGGCACGTCCCCACGTATTTCCCTGTCGCGAATGCCTTCCTCAATAATCTGCAAAACAATATTGCTGTATTCTTTGACCCGTGAATAGGTTTCACTTTTATAGTAATCCGGATAATTTCTGACTTCGATCAGAAGTATTCTGGCAAAAACCCTGTTGGTGGCGTAAACATTGATATGGGACCAGATCAGCTTGCGGAGTTTATTGAGTGTCCCTTTAATTCCTTTGAGATCCTGGCCCATTTGAGCACGATATTGTTCCAGGTACTCACTTAATACCTGGTGAAGCAAATCACGTTTGTCTTTGAAATATTTATAAATCAAAGCCTCGGTCACACCGGCATTTTTGGCTATTTCAGCAGTGGTGACGGCGCTGAACTCTTTTTCTACAAGCAATGACTTCAACGCCTGAGCA
>JAYEFX010000218.1:0-7871 GCA_034658775.1 Campylobacterota bacterium | reverse complement strand
AGTTAGTAAGAAGTTCAAAAAATTGATCATCTGATTTTAATGTAATAGTATGCATAAATATCCTTTAATATGATAATACTAAAAGTAATATTAAAGTAATATTACTTTGGGGATTTAGACTTAATAGTAAATGCCTCGTACCCAAGTTCAACTTGGGTACGAGGAGAGGGGTATGAAAAGAGTGAGTGAGCCTTAGTATGTATTGTATTACATGTTTAATTGTGATATAATGGTATAACAAAACATAAAGGCTTAAATATGTTAGAAGAACTCTTTATAAAAAGTAGAGACTTTATAAATATCAATAATCAAGAGTATTCAAGATATTTTATCAAAACAAAACAATTGGAACACAGATTATCAATTATCATTGGTTCAAGGGGAATTGGAAAAACAACTACTGTAGCACAATATATAAATAAAAACTATAAAAGCAATGATGCATTATATGTAAATCTTGATGATATACAAATTTCATCAAAATACACTATGACTCAAATAGCAGAAGAATTTGTATTAAACGGTGGTAAACTTCTTTGTTTTGATGAGATACATAAGTATGATGATTGGTCGGCTGAATTGAAAAATATATACGATAGATTTGATACCTTAAAAATTGTTGCAACGGGAAGTTCTGCTTTACAAATAAATAAAGGTAGTCATGATTTAAGTAGAAGAGCAATAGTTTACAATATGGTGGGTATGAGTTTTAGAGAGTATTTAGAACTTCATCATGGATATGCGTTTGATGCAATTACCTTAGAAGATATATTAAACAACCATATTAAAATCACAGCACAGATCAAAAAGAATATAGAGAAAAATGATCAAAAGATAATTCCATTATTTAAAGATTATCTAAAGCATGGGTATTATCCATATTTCTTATCTATGCCAAATGAGCTGATGTTTTTTCAGACACTACAACAAAATATCAATGTATCCATTGAAAGTGACCTATTAAACATCTATCCAAAACTAAATGGAAATAGTATAAAGAAAATCAAAATGCTCTTATCTGTAATTATAAAAAGTGTACCATTTGAACCAAAGATTAGTGAATTGAAAAGAGTTGCAGATATAAAAGATGATAGAACGTTAAAAGACTATTTATCTAAACTTGATGATGCAGGACTTATAAAGTTACTAATGCAAAATTCATTGAGTATGAAAGCTTTTGATAAGCCTGAAAAGATATTTTTAGCAAACCCAAATTTAATGTACACTAAAAAGCCAAACATAGGGAATTTAAGAGAGACATTTTTTGTAAATCAGTTAGACAACTATTATAAAAATAAACAGTTGTTCAATGATGAAGGCATATATGCTAGTAAGCAAGGTGACTTTTATTGTGAAGAAAAATATACATTTGAAATAGGCGGAAAGGGTAAAGGATTTAATCAGATTAAAGATATACCAAACTCTTATGTTGCTAGTGATGATTTAGAAGTTGGTGTTGGCAATAGAATTGCTCTTTGGGTATTTGGTTTTTTATATTGAAAATAAAGGTCATTGGTTTTATTTTAAGGTATAATTTATTATGGCAAGTTTTCACGGTAGAGTGTTAAAATGTATATGATAGAATTTTTTTCATCAAAATGATAAATTATAGAATAGCTTTGATACACAAGTTTTCGTGTATTTGGATATATTTCATCAGAAGGTCTACCCGCTTTTGGAAAAAGCGATAAAGTAGATTTTATAAAATCTCTCAATTTTTTTAAATAGTTTCTTGTTATCAGACTTGATTGACTTTGTTGATAAATATACGTAGCAATTGAATCTAATCGTAGCGTAGATTTGTGGGTAAATACAATTCTAATCTTCATAGTTGGCTAAGATATTGTCAAATGCTGTATCAATATCATATAAATCATTATCTTTTATTTCTTGAAAAGATTGTTGGATATCTTTTTTTATTTGATTATATTTTTGCAATGGAACCATAACTACATTTTGATTATTTTTGTTCGTAATAATATATTCTTCATTGGTATTGTTGACATCATCAATGATTGATTTAAGATTATTACGTGCATAGGTATAATTGACTGCTTGCATAATAAAATCCTTTTATTTTGTTAAATTGTACAATAAACGGTACATCATGTCAAGACCAATAGGGTCGAAAACTTTAAGTTTTTACAGTTGTCCCTGGTTCCCAAGTTTAGAGACTGTGAAATAATCTAAAATTATTTAGGTTATTGATTATTCATTAATCTAAAAGTGCTTTGAGTTGGACTAAATCAAGTCTATCTTTAGGTCTATTGGATGCTGTTTTGTTTTTTATAATGTCATGAATTTCTAAACTATAAGTACTGATTTTATCAAATTCAACCAGTTGTCTATTTCTCCAAGCTTGCGAAAAAGTCAATCCATCAATATCTGTAAGTATATCTATACGATGTGGCTCTACGCCAATTTGAAGTACACTGTTTGGAGCTAAAAAATCATCTGGATCTATCTTGAAGGGTACTCCAAATTCTTCAAGGGCGTTAAAAATATTTATAGCATTTTGAGTTGTTTTTTCTATCCACAAATCAATATCATAAGTACTTCTAGAATATCCAACTTTTGACATAGCATATGCACCAGCAATAAGAAACTTTACCTGATGTTTATTAAATAAGTTTATGATATCTTGATAATCTTGAGTAAGATACATATATTAATCTTTTTGTACACTACTAATAAACGTATAAATTGATTTATCAACTCTATTGTTAGTTATTGTACCTGTTTTTTCTATCCAGGCTTCTTGTGAAAGTTTTGCTAAGAGTTCCCATGCATTTTTTACATCTAGGTGAGTATGAAAACTATTATGTTCTTGAGAGTGTAAAGATACTTTGTTGAATGTTGTTTTTATTTTTCTTAAAGCAGCTCTTTCTTTCATACTAGACATGACAACCTCTTTTTATTGTGTAAATATATTATAACATTTTATTCTGGTTCCCAAGTTCAACTTGGGAACCAATATGTGCATGCAGTGAAGTGTAATCAGTTTAATTTTCTATTCTAGAGTTTTTCTCTTCAATACCGCTCATTCCAAATCGTCGTGCCAACTCTTGTTTGATTCGATCTGGAGAGATATTTTGCGATGCCATGGCGACCAAACAATGGTACATCAAATCTGCACCTTCGTAGATGATCTCTTCTTCATCTTTATCTTTTAGTGCAAAAGTAAATTCACCTGCTTCTTCAACAATCTTTTTGAGCATGGAGTTTTGTTTTCCTTGCAGAAGTTTAGCCGTATACGACGTGCTAGGGTCATCATTTTTCTTTTCTTGGATGGTGTGATAAAGGGTGTCTACAATACCATAAGCAGCTGTGGTGTCTATTTGTACATCACTTATACTCTCACCTGTTTCAAGGTTGGTAAAGAAGCATGATTTTCTTCCTGTGTGACAGGCTACTCCATTTTGCTTGATCTTTAGCACTAAAGTATCGTTATCACAATCAAGAAGTATCTCTTGTACCTCTTGGGTATGATTGGAACTTTCCCCTTTTTTCCACAGTCGCTGACGGCTTCGACTAAAATAATGCGCGTATTTAGTAGAAAATGTAAGCTCTAGTGCCTCACGATTCATGTACGCCATCATAAGGATCTCATTGGTCGTACTGTCTTGAGTGATGACGGGCAAAAGCCCATCAAGCTTTTCCCAATCGATTTTATCTATAGGGTTCATTATTGAGATACGACACTGTCTCGTGCAGTACTTTTTGAATCAACCCAGATATTTGGAGTAGATCCACCAGGTGTTAGGAATATTTTTGCATCTTTATTTGTTTTAAGTGCTTCGTTAAATTTTCCTTGTACTTCAATTTGTTGCATATGAAGAAGTTTAGGCGTTAAAGACTCAGCAACCAATTTATTCGCTTTTGCTTGTGCATCTGCTTCAATCGTTACTGCATCTGCACGACCTTGTGCTTCAATTCTATTTTTATCTGCCTCACCAATAGCTAAAGCCGCTTTTTTCTCAGCTTCTTGTTTAGCTCGTAAAACTTCATATTTAACACGTTCTGATTCTTGATTGGCAATTTGAACTCGCTCAATTTGCTCTTTGATCTTAGTTGGAAGTCCTATCTCTCTTAATTGCATTGATTCGAGGGTTACAGGTTTATTTGCAAGTTTTTCAATCTCGGCTCGAATACCATTTTCAATCAATACAGCGATCTCATTTCTCTTTGTTGGAAGCTCTTCAGCTGTAAATCCACCAACAACATTTCTTACAATATTTCGTACCACTGGGTTAACAATCTTGTCTTCCCATGAAAGCCCCCACGTTGCAATCGTTGCAGGTGCTCCACTTGGTGTCAGTTTATATTGAACCGTAAGCTCAATACTTACAGGTAAACCTCTGGCATCAAGAATATTGATTGCGGGTTGGATTTTGATCCCTGCATCGTAACCACTCATATCTTCAATAGATTTGTAGTTGATCAATCGTACTTTCGTATCTACTGTGATCACTTTTTGAAGAACTGGGATGTACAAATGCAGTCCTGGTTCTAGTGGATCAGTGTTGTATTTACCCGTAGTTACTTTGATTCCTACTTCACCTGAGTTGATGATGACAAAGGGCTTGAACATCACAAGTAATGCTACAACGATAATCGCAACGTAGATAAATCCTGCTTTTTTTCCAAAATTTTTGAAAAATTCAGGTGTTTCAAAAGGTGGCTGATAGTTTCCTCCACCTCCGTTGTTATTGTTACTGTTGTTATTGTTGTTTCCACTGTTGTTGTTTTGTCTATTTTTAAAATAGTCATTATCTATTGGCATAGAGTTTTTCCTTTTAGTTGTATTTATAGTTTGACATAATAGTCAATTATTCTTAGTTTAATTGGGTCTTAGTTAATGTACGTTAAATGTTTTAGATATTTTTCATTTTTCCCTGCAACGACGTCAAAATAAGCTGTTTGCAGTTTTTCCGTGATCACTCCACGACTACCACATCCAATTTTACGTGCATCAACATCACGAATTGGTGTTACTTCTGCTGCGGTTCCGGTTAAAAAACACTCATCACAGATGTACACCTCTTCTCGTGTAATTCTTCTTCTTACTACTTCAATCCCCATATCACGTGCAAGATCAATGATAGTATTTTGAGTAATGGAGATAAGAGAATTGTCATTTGGAGGAGAGATAAGTACGCCATCTTTCATCATGAAAAAACACGCACCAGATGCTTCTGCTATGTATCCTTGATCATCACGTAAAAGTGCTTCATCGTAGCCAGCTTCTACGGCTTCAAATTTTGCCATTTGAGAGTTAAGATAATTTGCGACTGCTTTTGCTTTTCCCATACCTGAGGTATTTGAGTTTCGAGTCATTGATGCGATTTTTAGTCGAATACCATTTTTGAGCCCCTCTTCACCAAGATACGCTCCCCATTTCCATGCAGAGATGCTTACATTTACAGGGCAATCTTTATGATACAATCCCATCACTCCGTAACCTAAGTAAACCAAAGGTCGTATGTACGCTCCTTCAAACAGTTCATTTTCTTGTAAAAGTTTGATCTGTGCAGCATTGAGCTCTTCTACGGTGTAAGATACATCCATCAAGGTCATTTTTGCAGAATCCAAGAGTCGTTGAGTGTGTTCTTGAAGTTTAAAAATAGCACATCGACCATCATGGGTTTTATATGCTTTGGTTCCTTCAATTGCACCATTTCCGTAGTGTAAAGTATGTGTAAGTACATGAACTTGAGCTTCATCCCAAGGGGTGAGTGTCCCGTCCATCCAAATATATTTTGCTTTATCCATTTATTTTCCTAGAATATGTTTAAAATTAAGTAAAGAGTATATCTAAAAGTTAATTAAAATATTTATTTCACAATCATTTCACGATAAACAAGCTATACTTTGACTATATAAAACATACAGGAGTTTACGATGAAAACTAAAATATTAATGGCATTGGCCATATTGGCTACATTTGCAAATGCTGAGATGATCCGTGTGACAGAAAGTGTTGCAATTAGCAAACCTTACACCAAAAAAGTCAAAACAGGTGAAAATTGTTATGAACAAACCATCGAGCAATACGTTAATTGTGGTGGTCGTGATACCAATTCAATCGGAATTGATACGATTATTGGAGCCACTTTAGGTGTCGTTATTGGACATCAAGTTGGTGGTGGGAGTGGTCGAGATGCTGCTAAAATTCTTGGAGGACTAGGTGGTGGATACATTGCCAATCAACAACGAAATCAAGAAAAATGTAAAACATACAATCAAGTAACAAAATGTGACCCAGTGTATGAATACATAACCGAAGAAAGAGTTATTGGATACAAAAACTGTGCTTTTTATAAAGGGCAAAAAGTGTGTAAAGAGTCTTCATCTCCGCTTGAATATTTGAATGTAAGTCAAAAAATTTACGTTCACTAAACCAAATTTGGCTATACTCCTTTATATATAGAAGATTATAAATGGAGTATAGCAATGATCGCAAAAGCATATTTTGGAAGTACGCAAGAAGATAATGGTAGATATGAAGAGCGGATTAACCCTTACAGCTCAAAAGTGGTGTCAAAAGCGGTAGTTTGTACAGCCGATGACACGGTTCGAGCACTTAAAATAGCGCAAAAAGCGTCAAAACAAACAAAAGCTTCAACTATTGCCCAACGTGTTTCATGGCTTGAGGATGTGGCTTTAAAACTTCAAGAAAATAAAGAAGATATCGCACAAACTCTTTGTGACGAGGTAGGTAAACCAATCACGTTTGCACGTATTGAGGTTGATCGTTGTATTGAAACCGTTAAGCTCTCCGCTCATGCTATGATTGCTCTTGATGGACATACGATCAATACCGATGCGATGCCAAGCGGTAAAAAAACAACGGCATTTTATCGTCGTGAACCTGTTGGCGTTGTGGCGTGTATAACGCCTTTTAATTTTCCTTTGAATCTTGTGGCACATAAAATTGCTCCAGCTTTGGTTGCAGGAAATGCAGTGGTGCTTAAACCCACGCCTGAAGCGCCATTGACTGCGTATAAATTTGCTAAACTTTTCATCGAATCACACTATGCCATTAAAGATGCGTTAAGTGTTGTGTATGGTGATGTGGAAGTGGGTAGTACTTTGGTAAGTTCAGATATCCCCCGAGTTCTTTCGTTTACAGGATCTGTGCCTGTAGGAAATATTATCACCAAAACAGCAGGAATAAAAAAACTCGCTCTTGAATTAGGAGGAAATGCAGCAACCTTTATCGATAGATCTGGTGATGTTGCACTGGCTGCAAATCGTTGTGCTTTTGGTGCATTTGTCAATTCAGGTCAAGTGTGTATCTCCTTGCAAAGAATTTATGTG
This sequence comes from Campylobacterota bacterium, assembly GCA_034658775.1. Classification (GTDB taxonomy): domain Bacteria; phylum Campylobacterota; class Campylobacteria; order Campylobacterales; family Arcobacteraceae; genus JAYEFX01. Next base: position 551 of record JAYEFX010000218.1, on the reverse strand, counting down.
CATGAAGATGTGTATGATCCGTTTGCAAAAGCGATGAAAGAAGAAACGCAAAAACTAATTGTGGGAAGTCCGTATGAAGAGGATACCTTTATAGGACCATTGATCAATGATGAGTCATTGGATCGTGCAGTATCTTGGGTCGATTCTGCTATACAAGAGGGTGCTACGTGCCTTACGGGAAATCAACACCAAGGATTAAACTTTCACCCAACGGTGATGAGTGATGTGACGGACGATATGAATATCGTGTGTGAAGAGGTGTTTGCTCCTATTGTTTCACTTATCAAAGTGAAAACGTATGATGAGGCGATGCAAAAGATGAACAACTCCCCTTATGGATTGCAGTTTTCAATTTTTACCAATGATTTGAAACTCACCCAAGCGTTTATTGATGATGCCAATTGTGGTGGAGTGGTGATCAATGATATCCCTACTTTGCGTTTTGATATTCAACCTTATGGTGGAACGAAGCTTTCTGGAATTGGGAAAGAGGGTCCTTCTTTTGCTATTGAAGAGTTAACGGAAATTAAATCTGTGGTGATTTGTTAGAT
>JAYEFX010000217.1:0-1547 GCA_034658775.1 Campylobacterota bacterium | reverse complement strand
GTGCATTGATGGTTACTTTATTGTTGTTTTTGACTCCCTTATTGGCAGTTGATTATTCAGAGATGAGTACTCAAGAGTTAATTGCCATCATGGGATATACTAAACCAGCAAATCAAAAAAAGTTTGATTATGAATTAAAAAGCAGAATTAAAACCATGACGAAAAAAGAAAAATCTGCATACAAAAAAAATTTAGAAAAACTGCAAAAAAAGAAAAACCATGAATAAAAAGATTTTATTACTTGAAGATGATATTGCTTTAAATCAAACCATTGCAGCGTATTTTGAAGAGTTGGATTATGATATTGTACCGGTGTATGATGGATACAGTGCGCAAGATGCTATTTATGAAAATAACTTTGATCTATTTTTACTTGATGTAAATGTTCCTGATATTAATGGTTTTGAACTGCTTAAAAGTGTACGCGAAGAGGGGGTAACAACGCCTGCAATTTACATCACCTCTTTAAATGCAATGGTTGATTTAGAACAAGGTTACGACAGTGGATGTGATGATTATATACGAAAACCATTTGCACTTAAAGAGCTTTTGATCCGCGTTGAAACCATACTTAAAAGAGAATTTTTTCATCAAAACAGTGATCGCATTATGATTACAGATGATATTGCTTATAATGCAAGTACTAATGTGTTATGCATTGAAGAACAAGAGGTACAACTGAACAATAAAGATGCAAAACTGCTTAAACTTTTTTTGCAAAATCAAGATCAACTGGTTACGCATGAAACCATTTATCAAACTTTATGGGAATACGATGAGGATATTAGTGAAAGTGCTTTACGAACCTACATTAAAAACTTACGAAAATACTTAGGGAAAGAAAAAATTGTCAGTCTTAAAAAGCTTGGATATCGATTTACCACAAAGTGAGAAGCGAACGTTAATTAGCTTTTTGTCTTTGTATGTATTTTTTATCACCGTTACATTAGGTTTTATCGTTTTTTTATATTACGGTTTCCAAAAAGATTTGATGCTTCAAGAGAAACGTACCTTGCTAAATGAATATGCCAATGAACATATTGTGCAACTTAAAGAGTTGCACATCAACTTTGATAAGCAGCGCATCTATCCTAGAGACTCACGATACACAACTGCTATTTATGACAGTGATGCTAATTTGATCTACTCAACACTGCAAAACCCAAAAGCCAAACTCGATAAGATTATCTACACATCCAATGAAACCATCCATTATATAAAAGAGCCAGAGTCGTACTATTTGGGAGCGCAATATGTTCTTATTGAGATTAAAGATGATGAACAATGGTTAAGCAATGTAATGCGAGACGTGATGATTTTTGGTACCATTGCATTTATTTTTATGGTTTTAATAGGCTACTTTTTACTGCGTTTATTTTTAAAGCCCATGCGAGATGCTTTGCATCTACTGGATACTTTTATCAAAGACACCACCCATGAACTCAACACTCCTGTGAGTACTATTGTGGCAAATATTGAGATGATTGATACCTCTAAAATTGATGATGAAAAATTGGTTAAAAAAATTAATCGCATCGATATTGGTG
>JAYEFX010000216.1:0-7917 GCA_034658775.1 Campylobacterota bacterium | reverse complement strand
AAATTCTTTAAATTTCTACCTACACGAATACGTGTTGAAACGATGTATTTATTTTGGGGGTCTGGATTTGGAGCATCTAAATCCTCAGGATTTAGATTGCTTTGATGTTTATCAGTTTTGGAAAAACCATGGTATTGTTCAATTATTGGATCAAACAATGCAGCAAAAGTAGTGTATGATTCTTCATCGCCAGCATAAGCTCCTATCCCACTATCGGGATTTCTAACTCCCGAATGGATAAGCTCTTGAAGGCTAAAATCATTTGATGTTCTCAGATCTTTCAACTCTTCAAACAGCTCTTTTGTAAGATATTTTGCCATTAGAGATTGGTGTTCGTTTGTAAAATTAGGGTAGTTCATGCAGTTCCTTTTTAAATACGTAGATAGTTATTCTTTGATGACGGTTCCTATACCTTCACTGGTGAAAATTTCAAGTAATAATGAATGTTCAATACGACCATCAATAATATGTGCTTTTTCAACACCCGCTTCAACAGCTTCAAGACAAGCATCAACTTTTGGAATCATACCACCATGGATGGTTTCATCTTCTTTATAGTGTGCTATTTGTTCTTTTGTAAGTGTGGATAAAAGATTTTTATCTTTATCTAAGACCCCCTTGATATCTGTAAGAAAGATCACTTTTCGAGCTTTTAGGCTTCCTGCAATTTTACTTGCAGCCAAATCTGCATTGATATTAAAGCCCGGATGATTTGTCTCATTACCAGAAGCAATAGGTGCAATTACGGGTATAAATTTTTCAGCAAGAATATTATTTACTACTTGATTGTCAATATTAACAATCTCTCCTACAAGACCGTATTTACCGTTTGCTTTAGGTTCCGCAGAGATAAAATTTGCATCTTTACCTGTAATGCCTAAAGCTTTTGATCCGTGCATGTTAAGCAAGTTGGTGATCTCTTTGTTGATGTTCCCACTTAATACCATCTCTACAACTTCCATAATCTCTTCAGTGGTGACACGCATCCCATCAATAAATTCACTTTGTATTTCAAGTTTATCCAATAAGGTATTGATTTTTTTACCACCACCATGAACAATGACCGGCTTGATACCCACAAGATGCATTAAGATAACATCTTGTGCAAATTTATCTTTGAGTTCAGGATTGATTTGTGCTGATCCGCCATATTTGATAACAAAAATTTCATCTTTAAATTTTTTGATGTACGGAAGAGCATCTAAAAGTAATTTGGCTTGTTCTATTTTTTTGTGCATCATTAATTGTTTCCCATTTGTGCAATCAGCTTTTCAATTTCATCATCTTCAAGTAGATCTGATGTATCGTTGTCCCCTGCAATATGTTTTGCACATGCACTGTTTTGTTTTGGGTTAAGTTCATTTACAACACGTTGAATTCGTTGAACATGAAAATCTTGTGCTTGCATTGATGACATGGTCATAAAAATATTGTTTTTAATGGCATCAACATCATTTTGTAAGTTTTTTCCCTCTTCTAGATTGTCAAGTTTTTCTAAAACTATTTCTAGATGTTCAAATATCTCTTGAGACATTTTTTCAGAGTCATCAATGACCATATTAAGTTGATTGATAACCTCTTTTTGATCGTAGTGTTTATGTTCGTGACCATCAATTTTATTGTTACTGTCTGTCGTCATAGTTTACCTTAATTGGATGCGCAAGCATCTTTTTTTAATTTATTCAGTGTTCCAAAAATACGTAAACTTTCAATCTCTACTTTTTTGGCTAAACTGTTAAGCTCATCATTGGATTTGTGTTGAGCATTTGCAGTTACAAAATCTTGCATGTACGCATGTAAATTGTTATTTAATTGCGTTAAATTATTGATGGTATTCATGTCAACTTTCTCATGACTTTGAACATAATCGTGCATCCAGTCATCCATGCTTTTATTTTTTTCAATTTTCCAAGGCTCAAAGTTACCCAGGTTAGAGTACAATTTCTCTTTAAGCCTCAAAACATCAACTTTAATTTTTGCCGTGTCGTAAACCAGATCAATATCACACACCTCTTTTCGTGCATCTTGCAAATATCTTGCGCGTGAAGCAGCCGTTACAAGAGAATCTGACATCTTGGCAATTTGAGTTGACATTGCAGAGATCTCATCCGATACATGGGCATTTTGCTGGGTTTCTTTATCCAGAAGATTAACCGCATCATTGATCTGGATGATACCACGCTCTTGCTCTTGACCAGCATCTGCAACTTGACTAATCATCGTTATGGTTTGTTCTATATGTGTTTTAAGATCTTGATATCCATCAATCATATCTTTAGAAATTATTTTACCTTCATTCGCCTTACTTGTAGCTTGTTCAACGATATCTTTGATCTCTTTTGCTGCATCAGCACTTCGTGATGCGAGGTTTCGTACCTCTTGAGCAACAACGGCAAAACCTTTTCCAGCTTCTCCTGCTGTTGCTGCTTCAACCGCTGCATTAAGACTTAAAATGTTGGTTTGAAATGCAATTTGATCAATCACTTCAATAGCATGGTTGATTGAATTAACTTTCTCATTGATCTCATCCATTGCAATAGCAGTAGAATCAGCGAGTTTTAAGCCTTGTGATGATGAATGGTTAACACTGTTTGCCAATTGTGCCATTTGTGCTGTTGTTTGCGTATTGGCTTGTATGTTTGCAGTAATTTGCTCCAACGCTGCGGCTGTTTCTTCCAGAGATGCTGCTTGTTGGTTTGATGATGTTGATAGATTTTGTGATGCATCAGATAGAGCATGAGTTTGATTTTGTAAGTTATCTCCTGTATTCATGATCATGGCTAGAATCTCAGAAGTGTTGTTCCCTACGAGTTTAATTCCAGCTGCAACGGATCCTAAGTCACCGTAGATTCCCTTATCATCAATTTTAAAATCAAATTGAGATTCTGAATAATGACGAAGTGTTTTATTAATCTTGTCAAGTGTAAACTTAGTCTGTTCAATCATGTTATTCAAATTATTTTTCATGGTTTCGACATGAGGGTTGTGTGCACGCTTTTGTACTTTATAGACAAAAAAACCATTGCCCGTTTTTTCTAAAATATCATTAGCTTCTTCAATAACTTGCGTATCAACTTTAAGCCCTTCATTTACTTTGTCCATGTAGGTATTAAACAGTACTGCTACTTCACCTATCTCATCTTTTGACGTTAACTCCAATCGAATACTTGAATCATTGGATTGGATTAATGTTTCAAATCCTTTTTTTAAGCCATCAATTGGTTTGGTTGCATTTCGTACCACATAAAAAACAATTCCTAGAGTGATCCATCCTAGAAGTGTTGAAACGATAAGAATGCTAAGAATAATATTCATCAAATCTGCATCTGCTTCTTCTAAAGAAAAAGTCAAATCCATCACCCCAATAACTTCTCCTTGGGCCTGATTCGCATGACACAGCAAACAATCTTGTGTGGCAACCATGGGTTTAATCAACCGTAAGGAGTGTATACCGTTTTCATTGGTTTCAATTATCTGCTCTTCTTTAGTGTTCATAGTAGTAAGTATGTTTTTATCTTGCGTGTATTTTGCATCAGGAGAATACATCTCAATAAGACCCTTACTTTTTGCAACCGTTAAATTTGAGACCCCTTTAATCTCTCGGGCTTCCTCTTCTGCTGCATTAATAATAGCAGGATCTCCACTGTTCATAGCATTTCTGAGGCTTTGAAACATGGCAGAGTTAAGCATCTCAAGATTGGCTTTAGTTGATTTAATGGAGTTTTCTTTTACCGTAGCAGTGGTTAAAAATATGATCGTTAAACTACTAATGGTCATTAATACAAATAGAGCAGCAATGATTTTATTGCTAATTTTTTTTGTGATAAATTGAAACATGCATATTCCTAAAATTTAAGTTGATTTATTATATAATAATTGTCATTAATGTAGAGAATAATATATATAAAATAACATTTAAAGAAGAGAAAATGATCGTAGCCGTAGAAGGTATAATAGAGAAAAAAGAGCCAACAAAGGTCCACTTAAATGTCAATGGACTCACGTATGAAGTTTTTGTTTCACTTAATTGCAGTTCAAAAATAACAAATGATAAAGTGAAATTACACACCACACATATCTTACGTGAAGATGCACAATCTTTGTATGGATTTATAGATAATAATGAAAAAAAGATCTTTGATACAGTGATCAAGATCAATGGAGTAGGCCCTAAGGTAGCTTTGGCTATTTGTTCCACTTTTACTCCAGAAAATTTTGCTCAAATAATCAGTTCAAATGATGTTGGTATGCTCAAAAAAGTGCCAGGTATTGGTCCTAAGGGTGCTAGTAGAATACTGGTTGAGCTTAGTGGAATTGTGATTGATGGGCTTGAAGATGCATCAAGTTCAAGTGTGAGTCAAGTAGAAGCTTCCATGGCATTGGAATCTTTAGGATTTAAAAAAGATATAATCAGTAAAACATTAAGTCAGTGTACTGCAAATAGTACGGGTGAGTTAGTCAAAGAAGCCTTGAAACGCTTACAAAAATAAGAAAATAGGATACCCATGAATATAGCCATTGTTTTTGGAGCACAAAGCTTCGAACATGAAATTAGTATAGTAAGTTCAATTGCAATGAAAGATGTGCTTAAATGTGATTTAACCTATATTTTTGTTGATCAAAATCGAGAGTTTTATCATATCCCAACACAGAGTATTACCTCAAAAGTTTTTTCAAGTTCAGCGTATGCTAAAGAGGATAAATTGTTTTTGCAACAAGGTGGTTTTTTCAAAAAATCATTTTTAGGTACAAAACCATTGGAGTTTGATACTGTACTAAACTTGACGCATGGAGGAGATGGTGAAGATGGAGTTTTAGCTGCATTGTTTGAATTTTATTCAATCCCTTTTATTGGTCCTGGTGTTGAGGCGTGCAGTATCAGTTCAAATAAGTTTTTAACCAAAGGGTACGCGCACAGTATTGGGGTGAATACTTTGGAGTATCAATACTTTTGTAAAGGTGATGATATTACAATTGCACAATATCCTGTGATCATCAAACCTGTACGATTGGGAAGCAGTATAGGTGTGAGTATTGTAAAATCTTCTCAAGAACTTGATTATGCTTTGGATGTTGCCTTTGAATTTGATGATGCGATTATTGCAGAGACATTTGTAAAAGATATCAAAGAGTACAACTTAGCAGGAACAAAAATAAATGGAGAGTTTCAATTTTCTATTGTTGAGGAGCCACAGAAAAATGAATTTCTAGATTTTGATAAAAAGTATTTGGATTTTACTCGAACATCACGAGTAAGCAAAGCTGATATTTCGGATGATCTGGAGCAAAAATTGCGTCAAAATTTTGAAAAAGTATACAACACACTTTTTGAGGGTTCAATAATACGATGTGATTTTTTTGTGATTGACGATACGGTGTATTTAAATGAGATTAACTCTATTCCTGGAAGCATGGCAAATTATCTGTTTGATGATTTTAATGGCTTATTAATGGATGTTGCGTATCATCTTCGTAAAAAAAGTCCAATAAAAGTTACGTACGATTACGTGAATAAAATACAATCGGCCAAGGGTAAATAGATTAAACTTTTAAGTGTATTGCTTTTTGTATCTTTGCCTTTAGTTGCACAAGATACGCTTGAAAAGATGATTGGACAGATGTTTATGATCGGTTTTGACAATCAATACATCACACAAGAAAGTCAAATCTGTAAAGATATTAAAAAGTATGATTTAGCTGGAGTGATACTTTTTGATAAAAACTTAAAAACTAAAAATCAAACACTAAAATTAACACAAAATCTTCAAAACTGTAATCCAGAAAAATCTTTATTGATTTCAGTGGATCAAGAGGGTGGTAAAGTTCAGCGTCTAAAGCGACAATACGGTTTTTATGGACGATTTCCAAAAGCTGTTAGTGTAGCTAAATTAAGTGATGAAAAAACACGTAAAGTTTACAGTAAAATGGCAAAAGAACTCAAAAGTGTTGGGATAAATTTTAATCTGGCTCCTGTGGTGGATTTAAAGTTAAACAAAAATAATAAAGTGATTGTAGCCAAACAAAGAGCATACAGCAGTGAACCCAAAATTGTAGCTAAATACAGTTCACTTTTTATTGATGCCATGCATAAGCACAATATTCTAACCTCATTGAAACATTTTCCTGGGCATGGTTCCTCTTTGGGGGATACCCATAAAGGTTTTGTAGATGTGAGTAAAGTACATCAAGATAAAGAACTTGATCCCTATAGGCTATTGATAAAAGAAAATAAAATTGATACAATTATGGTCGCTCATGTGTTTAATAAACATTTTGATTCTAAATACCCTGCGAGTTTGTCGTATGATACCATTACTAAAAAACTTCGTTGGCACTTAGACTATCATGGTGTTGTGATCTCTGATGATTTACAAATGGGAGCAATATCAAAAAGATACACTCTTGAACAAACACTAAAGATGGCCATCAATGCTGGAAATGATATCTTACTTTTTGCCAATCAGGTTACTGCAAAACAAAGAGTATCGATGAAAAAAATGATTTCAATAGTAAAAAAATTGATCCAAAATGGTGAAGTTGATATTAAAAGTATAGAAAAAGCTAATCGGCGTCTTAGAAAATTAAGCAAAATATTGCAGTTATAGAACCGTATAGGGGTATTTAAACAAAGTAGCATCATGAAGTTTTTGAAAGTCCGACATGGTGGTATTTTTACCACTGTGTCGGGTTTATAAGGTTTATAATTTTATTCTAATATCCGTACATTAGATTTGGTAACCACAGAGATATCTCTGGGATATACGTAACCAAAAGCAGTCCTACTAAAATAGTCATACTCCATGGTAAAGAGTAGACAATAACGTTTTTTAAACTCTCTCCAGTGATCCCGGAGGTCACGAAGAGATTTAGCCCCACAGGTGGGGTTATCATTCCTAATTCCATGTTCACCGTTACAATAATACCAAAGTGAATGGGGTCCACTCCAAGAGCAACTGCCACAGGAAGAAGTAACGGAACCATAATCATAATAATAGCACTTGGTTCCATAAAATCCCCAGCAAAGAAAAGCAGAACATTTACGATCAATAGAAACATGATTTTATCAACATGCCACTCTAGCAATGTTTGCGTAATCATTTGTGGGATATTTTCCATGGTAAGAAAATGCGCAAAGATCATTGCATTGGCGATGATAAACATAATCATGGCCGATGTTTTTGCAGAGTCTAAAAAGATCTCAAAAAGATTACTCCATTTGATGTCTTTATAGATAAACATGGAAACAATAAATGCCCAAGTTGCAGCCACAGCTGCAGCTTCAGTGGGAGTAAAAATACCCCCATAGATACCACCAATAACAATAACAATAGTCATCAATGCCCAAGAAGCATCACCCATTTTACGTAATCGTACTATAAACGGTTCAGGTTCAGTTCGCTCAAACCCAAGACGCTTAGCTCCAATATACGTAATAACCATCATCATAACACCAATCATAATACCAGGAACCACTCCTGCCATAAACAGTTTTCCAATAGATTGTTCAGCGGTTACTCCGTATACAATCATTACAATGGATGGTGGAATTAAGATTCCTAAAGATCCAGCAGTTGCAATAGTACCAATAGCATATCTTTTTGGATAACCAGCTGCTTGAATGGCTCCAAACATAATTGATCCAATAGCTACAACCGTTGCAGGAGAGCTTCCTGAAACGGCTGCAAAGATAATCGATGCAAAAATAGCGGCCATTGGAAGTCCACCTGGTAAGTGACCTACGATGGATCTTGCAAATTCGATGATTCTTGCAGCAGAACTACCTTTACTTAGCAGTTGACCTGCAAGAATAAACATAGGGATAGCCATCAATGAATAATGCTCAATTTTTTCAAATATCATGGCGGATATTTCAATGGGGCTTACATCCGTAAAAAACACCAACGTAGCAAACGTTGA
>JAYEFX010000215.1:0-7939 GCA_034658775.1 Campylobacterota bacterium | reverse complement strand
CCCAAGTGAAATAGAAGAGTATCAGCATAAGTATTATGCAAATAAATTTCGAAGTGATGCTCGAGTAGAACAAACAATACGTGAGTCAATCAACAGTTATGTTGAATTGGTAAAATCGCAAGAATTGATGGATTTATCGCAAGTGAATATTGATCTGCATAAAGATTATTTAGTTACCGCTCAAGAAAAAGAGCAGATCAGTGGAGAGATATTGGAAAGTTATCAAGTTAACTCTAAAAAGCATGCTATCATTGATCAATATTTAGAACAAGAAGATCAAAAAATTGAAGCAAATACACGATTTGAACGATATACTCAAAGTGAACTCGAAGGGGATATTTGCCGACCTGTAATTGATGAAAAATTTATCCCAGAAAGTTTGGAAAAAGCACTTGAGATCTCCGTATCAAAAAATTATAAAATTTTAGAACAAGTTGCAAAAATCAAAGAGCAACGAGAAAATATCATTCAAGCCAATGCAGCAAATTTACCAACATTAAAATTTCAATGGCAAGGATCTTGGGACAATGATCTTATAAATGCAGAAAATGGTCGTGAAGATGCCCAACGTATGCGTTTAATTTTAAATTGGAACCTATTTGAAGGGTTTAAAACTCAAGATTCTAAAGATAGAGAGAATCTGTTTTTACAAGAGCAACAAAAACTTCTTGATGCAGTCACACAAGAGGTGATCGAAGAGGTAACGACATCATACAATGCATACTATAAAGCAAAACAACGAATTGAAAACATGGTCAAATTTGTGGATGATAATCGAAATATAAAAAATGTGTACGCTAAGCAATTAGCTGATGGTACACGAACTTTTATTGATATTTTAAATGCAGAATCAGAATTGTATCGATCTCAAATTGATCATTTAGATCAAGAGTTTGGATTGTATACGCATTATTATGACTTATTAGGACATATGGGAATTTTGAGTGATTCAATCTTGATGGCAAAAAACCAAATTTGCGATGCATTTACCGCCACTGAATATAAAAGTAGCATTAAAAAAACACCTCAAGATGATGGTGTCAATGAGTTAAATGATGAAGATTTACTCCAAGAGATTGGTGATCCTACAAGCAACATGGATGATGAGATTGATAATCTTATCAATGGAACAGGTAAAGCATCAAACAATACCGTAGAAACACAAATGAAAAAAAGTTTACCTCAAGGTAAATATACTATCAATGTTACGACATTAAGTAAAAATGAAGATGTGGCAACGTTTACGAATAAGATGGATTTGACTGATGAAAATGTCCATGCATACAACATGAGTTTAGGAACAAAAATCTTATACGGTAATTACAATACATTAAAAGATGCTACAGTAGCGATGAATGGCTTAAGTAAACAAGTTTTAAATATTAAAGTATATGTTGATAATTTAGAAAAACACCGAAAATTATTAGAGAAATACAGCAGTATTAACTAATAAAAATAGGAAAATTTTGGAAAATACAGAAGAGAATACAGAAGCAGTAGATACTTTACAAGAACGTCGTACTGTCGATACTCTTGTGGAGTCCTTGCTTTTTCTTGCGAAATTTTATCAACGTGCAACCTCTAAGGAATCATTGATTTCTGGAATTGCAATGCATGGTGATGTGATGGTTGTGGATAAATTTATAGAATCATCAAAGCGAATTGGACTCATCTCAAAATTTGTCTCTCGTCCTAAAATCCAGGACATCTCAAAATTGGCTTTACCTGTAGTAGTCATGATGGAAAAAGATCGTTCAGCTGTATTGATAAACTATGATACAGATGCAAATACTGCGACATTGCTTATTCCTGGATTGAGTGAAGGGGAGGTTCAAATGCCCCTAGAGGAATTGCAACAGCAGTACATGGGTAAAGCCATTGTGGTCAAACCAGCGTACAATTTTGAAAATAGAGTTTCACATGATGTACTTGTTCCTGAACCAAAAAAATGGTTTTGGGGTGCGATGAAACGCAATAAAGATATCTATATACGTGTAGCCATAGCAGCAATATTTATCAATATTTTTGTGATTGCGACACCACTTTTTACCATGAACGTGTATGATCGAGTTTTGCCCAACAACGCAATTGATACTTTATGGGCATTGGCCATTGGTATTTTTGTGGTGATGATTTTTGATTTTATACTAAAATTGGTTCGAGCGTATTATATAGGAAAAGCGGGTAAACGTGCAGATGTTGTCATGAGTAATAAGATTTTTGATCAATTACTCAACTTACGTCTTGAGGAGAGACCCTCTTCAACAGGGATGTTTGTAAGTCGACTTCAATCTTTTGAATCCGTGCGTGAATTTTTTGCAACGGCAACGGTGGCTACAATAGTCGATATCCCTTTTATATTTATTTTTATAGCCATTATATTTTATATTGGTGGGATGCTGGGATGGATATCTTTAGGTACCGTAGTGATTGCACTAATTTTTTCATGGTTTATGCAAAAACCCATTAAAAAAACGGTTGAACAATCAGCCAAAGAGGATCAATTAAAGCATACCACTTTAAATGAAACCGTTGCAGGATTGGAGATTATCAAAAGTGTTCGTGGACAAAATCGGATGAAAACCCATTGGGATAAGTCCCTTGGTCAAACGGTATACTACCATGAAAAGTCTCAATTTTTATCTCAAATCGCAACATTTTTTACTGCCTTTGCGTCACAGTTTTCCAATATTGCTATTGTTATTGGTGGGGTCTATTTAGCCAGTGAGGGTGAGATGACCATGGGGGGAATTATTGCATCCATGATGTTAAATGGTCGAGTGGTAGCCCCTGTATCCCAAATTGTGGGTATGATTATTCGCTATGATCGAACCATGTTGAGTTTAAACAATATTGATGAAATAATGAACATGGAAGTTGAGAGAGAAAATAAAGCCTATCTTAGTCGACCTGACTTGAAAGGTGATATTGAGCTTAAAGAGATGAGTTTTGCCTATAAAACTCAAAACTTTGATGCCCTAAAAGATATAAACTTAACCATCAAACAAGGTGAAAAAGTTGCAATCTTAGGAAAAATTGGTTCTGGTAAATCTACTTTGGCGAAATTGTTGCAAAATCTCTACGTTCCTACAAAAGGTTCTGTTCTTGTTGATCAAACCGATGTGCGACAGATAGATCCAGTGGATCTGCGCCGTGCTATTGGAGTGGTGCCTCAAGAACCGTTTTTATTTATGGGAAGTATTAAAGATAACATAACTATTAGTGAACCTTTTGCTACAGATGAAGAGATTTTAAGAGCATCAAAAATTGCAGGTGTGCATGAATTTTTGGGAAAACATGAATCAGGATATGATTTGATTGTTGGTGAGCGTGGTGAAGGCTTAAGTGGAGGGGAGATTCAATCTGTTACTCTTGCTCGAGCTTTGATAACAAATCCTAATATTATGATTTTAGATGAGCCAACCAACTCAATGGATCGACAAACGGAAAAAGCATTTATTCAACGTTTATCTAATATTGTTAAAGATGAAACATTGATTTTGATTACACATAAGACATCTATTTTATCTTTAGTAGACCGTGTGATAATTTTGGACAATGGTAAAATAATTGCTGATGGTCCAAAAGAACAAATTTTTTCACAAGCAAGTAAGGTGTAGGTATGTCAAAAGATGATATGAGTTATGTGCACACACTTTATGGACAAGCTTACGATAAGCCAAAATTGAAAGTGGATATATTTTTTATATTGATTATTGCCATTTTTTCAGGAGCCATTATCTGGGCAAATTTTGCCATGATTGATGAGCTTGCTCGTGGTGAAGGAAAAGTAATTCCAACGAATAAAATACAATTGATCCAATCTCTTGATGGTGGATTGATTGAAGATATCTTGGTAAAAACAGGTGAACATGTAGTCGTTGGACAATCTTTGATGAAAATTGATACCACACGATTTCAAGCCAGTATGGAAGAAAATCAAGAGGGTTTTAATCAGTGGGTAGCGATGCAGGTACGTTTAGAATCGGAATCCAATTTGGATATTACAAAAAAAATACCTAAACTTATTTTTAGCGAAGATGTACAGAAAATTGCAAACGATTATATTAAATCTGAGACAATTTTATATGAAAATAGAGTAGCGGAATTAAAAAGCTCCGTACAGGTCTTTAATGCACAATCAAATCAAAAAAGACAAGAGTTAGCAGAGATCCGAGCTAAGTTAAAACAACTCAAAGCGAGTTTAAAGTTAGTTCAAGTACAACGAAAAACCATTAAAAAATTGGTTCAATCAGGCGTAAAGTCAAAAGTTGATTTAATTGTTATTGAAAAAGAATATCAGCAATTAAAAGGGGATATTAGAGGTGCTGAACTTTCTATTCCTCGATCAAACTATGCTATCTCTGAAGCTAAAAATAGATCCAATGAAAAAATAAGACAATTTAAAACAGCTGCTTCAACTGAGTTACAACGAATTCTAGTGGAGATACGAAAAGCAGAAGCAAGAATGGTATCCGATACGGATAAAATTGAAAAAACAGAGATTAAATCCCCTGTTGACGGTATTGTAAAAGATATATTTATGAATACCATTGGGGGAGTTGTTAAGTCTGGCATGGATCTAATGGAGATTTTACCCAACAGTGATGTTTTGCTGGTTGAAGCAAAAATAGATCCTCGAGATATTGCATTTATTAACCCTAAACAAAAAGCAATTGTAAAAATAACTGCGTACGATTTTTCAATTTTTGGAGGCTTAGAGGGAAATATTGTTGAGATTTCAGCTGATAGTTTGATTGATAAAGACAGCAAAGAGGGTAAAAGTTATTATAAGGTTGTTGTTAAAACTCAACGAAATTATTTGGAAAAGGATGGAGAAAAGCTACCTATTATACCCGGCATGGTTGCAAGTGTGGATATTGTTACAGGAGAAAAGTCGATTATGGATTTTCTGCTCAAACCAATATTAAAAATAAAACAAAATTCATTACATGAACGTTAAATTACAAAAGAAGGAGTAAAAATGAAAAAAATTATATACGCAAGTTTAGTAGTACTGTTGGCCTTAACTGGTTGTTCTCAAAAATTTGAAACAAACAATGAGGTTAAAAGTACAAAAGTACAAGAGGCAAGCAATAATGACTTTATTGCAGAAACTGCATTGCATGATGCAATTCGCGCAAAAGATACAAAGCTTGTTACAGAATTGATTGAAAAAGGTGCATCCGTTAGTGCGCAAGACAAATACAGATATACGCCCTTGCATTTAGCTGTGAGATTAAATCAATATTCAATTGTTGAAAATCTTATTGCAAATGGAGCAAGTGTAAACAATACGGATAAGTTTGGTGATACACCCTTACTTGATTCTACAAGAAACAGCACAAGTCCAATGTCAAAACTACTGATTTGTAATGGAGCAGATAAAAATGCTGAAGATCGTCATGCAATGACACCATTGCATAATGCATCAAAAAACAATGACCTGTTTATCGCTATGTTGTTGCAAAATGACAACATTGCTAAAATGTGTGAAAAATTGGATATTACACTTACAAATTATGATCAGGGTAGTAATAAAATTTGTGGAGAGATTCCTACAGGAATGGCTACAAAAATCAATCTTACAGTAAGTGATGAATCAAATGAGAGTATGAAACCTTTTGGTCCATACGATGCGGTTATTGAGGATAATAAATATTGTGCACAATTGGATAAGCCAATTAAAAGTGATAAGAGTTATATTGTAACTGCTGTTGGAACAAACTCAGCGGAGCAAGATATTGAAATAGCAAATTTAAATGATTTACGAGCGGGTAATATTGTAGCTGCACCACAAAGTGAATACATCGAAGGTTTGTATGAAGCATTAATGAGTGAATTTGGACCAGATTTTGCAACATGGAATGCAGAGCTTGATAAAAATGGATTGGTATTTAGATTTAAAAATCCTGCGGATTTATTTAAGCACGGCAGTAGTAAATTATCGCAAAACTTTAAAAATATTTTGACAAACTTTTATCCTAGATATTTAAATGTGATTTCACAATATAAAGATCAGATTGCTGAGACACGTGTTGAAGGACATACCTCTTCTGTGTACAGAAGTGCCAAAAACGATGCACAAAGATATGCGAAGAACAAAAAACTTTCAACTGCACGAGCCAATAAAGTATTTGATTATACGATGGCGATTAAAGATCCAAAACTTGGTGAAAACCTAGAATGGTTGATGGACAATTATAAACCTTACGGTATGTCCTATGATGATTTAGTTATGGATGCTAGTGGTGTTGAAGATCAAGCAGCATCAAGAAGAGTTGAATTTAGAATCAATAAAATAATGAACTAAATAAAGGTTAATTAAATGAAAAAACTTACATTTATAATGGGGCTATCTTTGATTGCAATTATGACAGGGTGTGTCAATAAAAATGACACCGCTGTTGTAACGGTAAAAGAAAAAGATGGACTTATCAACACAGATGGAGAGGTACAAATAAAACCTATCTATAAAAAAATGTATAAATTTGATGAGATCAATCGTAATACGTATGATCATCCAAATTATGTAAATATGCATTGGTTACACGTAGGTGAAGAACAGTATGCCGTGGTTAAGAACATTGACAATAAATATGGGATTATTGGCAAAAATGGTGAACTTAAATTAAAAGTTATATTTGATTCAATAGGACATTTTTTTAATGGTTACGCAAAAATTGAAGTGGACAATAAGTTTGGTCTAATCGATGAAAACTTTGAGATTGTTGTGAAACCGATTTATGATGATGTTCGAAGTACTATAGATGGTGTTACCATTGTTAAAAACTATAAAAAGAACATGAGAGATCAATATGGGTGTCTCAATAGTAAAATGGAACTTGTGGCTACTTTGGACTACGATATGATCTACTTATCCAATGAAAAACGTATGCGTGTTGAAAAAGATGGGCTTTGGGGATTTATGGATACGAACTGTAATATTACTTCTGCGGTACAATATAAATATGTAGAAGACTATTCAAACGGTATGGCGAAAGTTCAAAAAGACACTTTATGGACCTATGTTGATTTAGATGGTAAAGAGATTGAAAGACGTACTTTTGAAAGTGGCACTAACTTCTAGAAGTAAGTTTTAACTTACTTCTTCTTTTGGGTTGCAGGGGCTTTCTTTGCAACCGTTTTCTTTGCTGCTGGCTTTTTAGCAGTGGGTTTCTTAGCAGGAGATTTTTTAGCAGCGGGCTTTCTCTTTGCCGTACCTTTTCCACCCTTATCTTGTTTTTCAATGAGTTCATTTATTTGCTCTAGGGTTAACTCTTTAGGTTCTATATCTTTAGGAATCTTATAATTTTTTCGTCCCTTTTTGATGTATGGACCGTAGCGTCCTATAAGAACTTGGATTTTTTCTTTAGGAAAATCAAGAATAAGTGCTTTTGCTTTAGCTTCATCTATGTCTTTCATCACCTCAAGTGCACGAGGTAACTCTACAGTATAAGGATCATCTGCTTTGAGAGAATAGAATTTACCACTGGCTTGAATGTAGGGACCAAATCGACCAATATTTGTAACAATATCTTTTCCGTCTTTATCTGCTCCAATAATTCGTGGTAATATTAGTAAGTGAAGTGATTCCTCCATGGTAATTGTATCTGGAGATTTATCTTGAGGAATAGATGCCATTCGTGGCTTTTCTTCATCCTCTTTATCCCCCTCTTGTACAAATGGACCATATTTACCAATACGTGCGGTAATAACTCTGTTGGTCGCTGGATTGGTTCCCACAACTCGAACTGGAGATACAACACGATCTACTGTTTGCTCTTTATGATCAATATCTTTTACAAAATCAACATAAAATTCATCCATAACTTGCTGCCATTTGATTTTTCCCTCAGCAATCTCATCAAACTCCTCTTCAATACGCGCGGTAAATCCAAGATCAACAATACCCGGAAAATGTTCTACTAAAAAATCA
>JAYEFX010000214.1:0-7968 GCA_034658775.1 Campylobacterota bacterium | reverse complement strand
TAGAAACTGGTGATGTTATTACTGTTAAACCTTTTGATGGTGTTATTGAGAAAAATGGGGAGAAAGTATCTGAATTTACACTTTCACCAAATACTCTTCCAGATGAGATGAGAGCAGGGGGAAGAATTCCTTTAATTATTGGTAAGGGACTTACTGCAAAAGCAAGAGAAGCTTTAGGTATGGATGCTGGAGATATTTTTATCGTTCCTGCACAGCCTGTTGATGATGGTTCTGGATATACTCTTGCTCAAAAAATGCTTGGACGTGCATGTGGTGTAGAGGGTGTTAAACCTGGTATGTACTGTGAACCAATAGCTACAACTGTTGGATCTCAAGATACAACTGGTCCTATGACTAGAGATGAAGTTAAAGAATTAGCTGCATTATCTTTTGGTGCTGATATGACTATGCAATCATTTTGTCATACTGCTGCTTATCCAAAGCCAGCTGATATTAAATTACAACACACACTTCCAGAATTCTGGACATCAAGAAAAGGATTTATCCTTAGACCAGGTGATGGTGTAATTCACTCTTGGTTAAATAGATTATGTTTACCAGATACTGTTGGTACTGGTGCAGATTCACATACAAGATTCCCAATTGGTATTTCATTCCCAGCTGGATCTGGACTTGTTGCATTTGCAGGAGTTACGGGTATGATGCCTTTAACTGTTCCTGAGTCTGTACTTGTTAAGTTTTCTGGTGAGATGCAACCAGGTATTACGCTTAGAGATTTAGTTAATGCTATTCCTCATCAAGCGATCAAAGATGGTTTATTAACGGTTGAGAAAAAAGGAAAGAAAAATATCTTTGCTGGAACGGTAATTGAGATAGAGGGACTTCCTGACTTAAAATGTGAGCAAGCATTTGAGCTTTCTGATGCTTCTGCTGAAAGAAGTTCTGCTGCTTGTACTGTTAAATTAAACAGAGAACCAGTTGTAGAATATCTTGAATCAAACATTGTTCTAATCGAAGAGTTAATTGCTCAAGGTTATTCTGATGCTGCAACACTTCAAAGACGTGCTGATAAGATGAAAGAATGGGTTAAAAATGGTGTATTGATGGAAGCGGATAAAGATGCTAAATATCTTGCAACGATTAACATCGATTTAAATGAGATTACTGAACCAATCTTAGCTTGTCCTAATGATCCAGATGATGTTAAAACATTAACTGAAATTCATGAAGCTGGTATGCGTACTGAAATTGATGAAGTATTTGTTGGATCGTGTATGACAAATATTGGATTATTTAGAGCTGCTGGTGAGATCTTAAGAGGTGAGGGTGCTGTTGCAAACAAACTTTGGATCTGTCCTCCTACTAAAATGGATGAAAAATCTCTTCAAGAAGAGGGATACTACTCTGTATTTGGTATGGCAGGTGCTCGAACTGAGATCCCAGGATGTTCTTTATGTATGGGTAACCAAGCTGCTGTTGCACAAAATGCATGGGTATTCTCAACATCTACGCGTAACTTTGATAACAGACTAGGAAAAGGTTCTCAAGTGTATCTTGGGTCTGCTGAGCTAGCTGCTGTTGTTGCACTAAAAGGTGGATTACCAACGGCTTCTGAGTATTTAGAGATTGTTCAAAATAAAATTACTCCTGCGATGACGGATGAAGTTTATAAATATCTTAACTTCAATAAGGTATCAAAAGACGAACTTGAAGCAATGATAAAATAATTGCAAATTGCAATTATAGATTATAAAAAAGCCTCATCGTAAAGATGGGGCTTTTTTTATATAAATTTAGATAAAATCCTTTTATGAATATTATCGAAAAACTAAATGCACAAATTGAACAGCTTCTCCAAGACTATGAATCTTTACAATATGAAAATGATGCATTAAAGATACAGCTGGATGATATGAAAAACAATACCGACGAGATGCAACGAAGCTCTCAAGATATGCTTCTAAATATAGACCGAGCATTGACCTTGACACAAAACTTGCCAACTTTAAAGGATGAAAGTGAATAATGAGATAATTTTTGATATCAATAACTTATCATACTCTTTTGAAGTAGACAGTGAATTGAGAAAAGAACTCATTAAGTTTTTGCCTACAGGACAAAACTTATCCACAGAAGATCTTTTACTGGCGTATGTGCGAAAATCCAATGAATTTATTGCTTTTAAAAAGCAAATAGAGCAAATATCGGATAAATTGCCAGCACTAAAATAATGCAAAAATCTTTTTCATTGTTTGAACTGCTTCTTGCAGTAGTGCTTATCTCTGTTATAGCAGGTGTGGCCGTATCAAAAATCTCACTTGGAGTGGATAAAACTGTACATGTAAAGGCTAAAGCAGATATTGCCTTGATTCGAACGGCATTGAATGCTCATCACAATAAAATGTTACTTAAACAACAAAGTGAATATCTGTCAAACTTAGACGATGCATCTACTAATACAGCCAATGAAGTGTTGTTTACTAAAGTGATAAACGATGCATTATTTATGGCAACGAGTAAAGAAGAATTAAAACAAGGACTTTGGATAAAAACATCAAATACACAATACGAATTTGTACTTTCAAATGAAAATCAAATTGAGTTTTCATTTGATAATCGTAGCAATACGTTTGAGTGTGATCTGACTGATGAATATTGTCAAGAGTTAATTCAATAAAGGGAAATTTAATGTATTATTACGAAGTTGCCCTACTGAAATCACCGCTTGATCCTTTGACCTACTGTTGTGCAGATGTTCTGGATATTGGGACTTTAGTTCAGGTTCCTTTACGTCATCGTAAAAATTTGAGTGCCGCGGTTGTGATTCAAGGTGTTGATAAACCAACGTTTAAGTGCGTAGAGATATTAGAAATAAGCCAACAAATTTTTGATAAGCAGATGATGCAAACTGCAAAATTTATTGCACAATATTATGTGTGCAGTTTGGGTGAAGCCTTGAGCTTATACAGTCCTTTTGATCTTGGTGTTCAAAAAAACAGATCAAAGAATCATTTTGATGTACAGATAAAATTATCTCAAAACCAACAAAAAGCTTTTGAATTTACCAGTGCGAATCAAACTTCACTTTTGTTTGCCAATACCGGTAGTGGAAAAACAGAAATTTACATAAAAACCATCGAGCAACACTTAAACAACAATAAACAAGCACTTTTACTCATGCCAGAGATCTCTTTAACGCCACAGATGCAACAACGTTTAGAAAAAGCATTTGGAAACAGTGTGGCTATTTGGCACTCCAAGGTATCCAAAAAGAAAAAGCAAGAGATACTGCAGGGGTTACAGCAAAATGAGATTAAACTTATCGCTGGGGCTCGATCTGCTTTGTTTTTGCCTTTTGTTGATTTGGGTGTAATTGTGGTAGATGAAGAGCATGATGATTCGTATAAAAGTGATCAAAAGCCTCGTTATCATGCTAAAGATTTAGCAATCTATTTAAGCAGTAAATACACCGTACAAGTGATTTTAGGAAGTGCTACCCCCTCTTTGAACTCTTTTTCTAAAATTCCTTATTATCGTTTGAATGAAACCTATCATACGACACAAACAGGTCTTATTTTTGATGATTCAAAAGAAAACTTAAGTGGTATCATGATTGATAAAATTCATCAAACATTTCAAAAAGAGGAGCAGGTTATCGTGTTTTTACCCACGCGTGCAAATTATAAATATCAAATTTGTTCTGATTGTGGCAAAGCAGTGCAGTGTCCGTTTTGCTCTGTGAGCATGAGCTTGCATAAGAATCATAGAGTTTTAAAGTGCCATTATTGTAATTATACGCAAGCTATACCGCAACACTGTCCTAGTTGTGAAACAGGAATAATTATCAATCTTCGAGTAGGAACAGCACAAATTCAAGAGGAGCTAAAATCTCTTTTTCCCAATAAAACAATAGAAAAGTTTGACCGAGATACGATAAAAACAGATAAGCAACTTCGAACACTGCTTAAAAACTTCAACGATAAAAAAATTGATATTTTAGTAGGTACTCAGATGCTAAGTAAAGGGCATGATTATCATAATGTCACCCTTGCTGTTATTTTAGGTATTGATGCGTTACTCAATATGGAGAGTTATAAATCCAGAGAAAAAGCTTTGTCCTTGTTGTTGCAAACAGCAGGTCGTAGTGGTCGTAATGGTTTAGGTGAAGTGGTTGTGCAAACTTCCAACGAGGAGATTTTCTCTCATTATATGCAAACCGTTGACTACGAAGAGTTTTTAGAAGATGAATTGGAGTTTCGAATGGAACTTTATCCGCCGTATAAAAAGCTTGCACGAGTCATCTTTGCCCATTCTAATGCGTATAAAGCTCAAGGTGAGATGAACAAATACTTAAAGCACTTAGAGCAATTTAAGGATATTGAGCTTATTGGGTCAGGGGAAAGTGGGGTATTTAAAATAGCTAATAAATACCGCTATGAGATGATGATGCGAAGTTCGAAAAGCGTGGAATTGCTTAAATTCTTACATTCAATTAATTGCAGTTTTGCATCTATTGATATGGATACTTTAGCGTAATCATAAGAATATTTAAATTTTACATATTGATTCTGGACTCTTAGTGAGACCGTTTAAAATTCCGTGTCAGTCACAATCTGTAACATAAGTTACACCTTGAAATACTTGTCCCATCTCCCTTCAAAAACATTGAGATAGCTAAAGTGAGTGATAGTATAGAGTATAACTTTGAAGCTATAAAAGATGATAAATATTATTTTACAATGAAGTCTATTGTGAAGCCTAAAGTTATAGAGAAAAATGAATAAAGTAAATTAAATAAATAATTATAATCTAAACTAAGTATACTTTTAAATATACTTATGTTACAATACTTTTAGTATATGATTTTACATACTAATTGAAAGGTGTTTTATGAATGTATTCCCCTATGAAACAATAGCAAGCCATAAAGAGTTTTTCGGACGAGAAACAGAGATGGCTAATATAAACGAGTTTATAAAACACTCAAATAATTTAGTGGTATTTAGTAAACGAAGACTTGGTAAAAGCTCGTTGATCAATGAAGTACTATATAAATTAGAAAAATCAAACCCAGATATTTTGAGTATCTATGTTGATGTGTATGATATAACATCAGCCGAAGATTTTGCCGCAATACTATTGCAAGGCTTAACATCATCATATAAAGATGATATAAAAACCTCTATCAAAAAACTCACCTCTTTGTTTAAAAGAACCAGAGTTGAACCAACTTTTGATCCAAATACCATGAAATACAGTATAAAACCAGTAGTAACTGCTTTAAAATTTGAAGAGCTACTTGAGGACTTTTTTGAGACGATATTTACTATCTCTAAAGATAAGAAAATAGTAATAGCTATAGATGAGTTTCAACAAATATCAACTATAAAAGACAAAAGAATAGATGCACTATTTAGAAAATATGTACAAGATACAAGAAGTAAAAATATCTCTTATATATTTTTAGGGTCTAAAAGACATATGCTAACTTCACTGTTTGAATATGCTGCTCCTATGTATGAACTAGCAACTCCTATGGAGCTTCAAGCTATCGATAAAGAAGATATATTTAAATATGTATCTAAGCATTTAAAAGTAGATGAAGATATTATAACACATATATATGAACTGTGTGATGGGGAAACAAAACTTATGCAGCATATATTCTTTTTGCTTTACACAAAGTTTAAAGAGACAGTTATAGATACGCAGATAGTAGATCAAGTCCTAAGGGAGATACTAAACTATAAAACAGCTATGTACAGAGCACTACTAGATACTTTCACGCTTAATCAAAAAAAAGCTTTAAAACTACTCTTAAAATACAAAAGTGGTTTATTTAAAATAGATGTACTAAATGAACAAAAACTATCTAAAAATGTTATGCAATCATCAATAAATAGCCTAATAGATAGAGAGATACTTGATAAAGATGATGATGCTTTTTTTATACCAGATAGAGCATTTGAGTTATGGGGGCAAAGGGTTTATATTTGAAACATTCTCTCTTTTATAGTAGATTATTTACATATTGTACTATAAAACAAATAGTATTGAAGACAATTATAATTTAGGTGTAGATGCAGCATAAGGTTATAGGTTATACAGAGAATTGGATTTTATAAATCAGCGCAATAAATAATTGATGTAAATTCGTATTTTAGTAACCTCTTTGGGTCTAGGATAGTCCTGATAGGCAATTTGTATAGTATGTATTGAGTTTTCATCCAGTGCAGTGTATTTTCTTTTCGAGATCAATCGAAGCTTACTAATGTCTCCATTTGGGTGCAGAAAAAATTCGACTACATTTGTGCCGTGTTGTTGCGTACGCGCAGCAATTGAGGGATAACGTAAATAGCGTTGAGTGATGCGTCCAATATGTTTTAAATTTTTATTGAGATATTCTTTTTGTTTGGGTGTAAATTTCTTATATTCTTTCCCGTATAATTTGATGTAGCTAAGGGTCAATTTGTCTAAAGGCGTATTTGTAGGTGCTGCTGCTAACATTGATTCAAGCTTTGAAACAGGCTGTTTTGGTACTGTTTTAGTTGAAATTGGATTTATGCGTTTTTTGACTTTATTAACCCGTTTGGGTGTTTTTTTGATTTTTTTTGGCACCTTTTTATAAACTCTCTTTTTTATAACTTTTTGTTTTTTCTTGACACTTTGTACTTTTTTAAATAACTCTTTTATGGGCTTGGGTGGCGTACTTTTTTGAACAAGGGGTTTGGGTTGTACCAATTTTACATATTTTACAGTTGTGCTTTGATTGATTGATTGTTTCGTTGTTGAAATTTTATCAATCTGTTTAATTTGTATGTTGGTGAAAAACCACAAATGAATAACAATAATTACGATGGCTGCGTATATGAAGTTTTTCATGTTTGGATTATATCATAGATTGTTTAAACCTGCTGTTTGGTTTTTATTTGCTATAATGTGGCAAATAAATAAAACAATTAGGATAGATATGTTTGAACAAAGTATAGTTGCATATGAACAAGCGCAAAATGTAATACCTGGTGGAGTTGATTCTCCTGTACGAGCTTTTAAAAGTGTGGGTGGGACACCTCCTTTTATAGCTTCTGGTGAGGGATCGTACATGATTGATATTGATGGGAATCGATATCTTGACTTTGTTCAAAGTTGGGGTCCGCTTATCTTTGGTCATTGCGATAAAGAGATTGAAGAAGAGGTGATTAAGACGGTTAAAAATGGTCTGAGTTTTGGAGCTCCAACACAACTTGAAACACAATTGGCCAATGAGATTGTGGATATGTTTGATACGGTGGATAAAGTACGATTTGTAAGTTCCGGAACAGAAGCAGTTATGAGTGCCATTAGATTGGCTCGCGGGGTGACGGGAAAAAACGATATTGTTAAGTTTGAAGGGTGTTATCATGGACACAGTGACTCTTTATTGGTGCAAGCAGGTTCTGGAATGGCAACATTTGGAACACCAAGCTCTCCTGGAGTTCCAGCTGACCTAACAAAACACACACTGCTTTGTGAATACAATAATATTGAAAATTTAAAACAATGTTTTAAAGACAGTGATGATATTGCGTGTATTATTATTGAACCAATTGCGGGGAACATGGGGTTGGTTCCAGCTTCGCAAGAGTTTTTGCAAACATGCAAAGAGTTGTGTGATGAAAATGGTGCATTGTTTATTTTTGATGAAGTGATGAGTGGATTTAGAGCCTCTTTAAAAGGTGCGCAAGGTGTGGTTGAGACAAAACCTGATATTGTGACGTTTGGAAAAGTTATTGGTGCAGGGATGCCCGTAGGTGCTTTTGCAGCTTCAAAAGAGATTATGGATTATTTAAGTCCTGATGGTGCGGTGTATCAAGCAGGAACTCTAAGTGGAAATCCTGTAGCTATGGCTGCAGGGTTAAAATCTTTGCAAAAGTTAAAAGAAGATACAACAATATACGATCGACTTAATGCAAAAGCGGTACGATTAACACAAGGATTAAAAAAAGTTGCAACGCAACATAATATTGC
>JAYEFX010000213.1:0-1566 GCA_034658775.1 Campylobacterota bacterium | reverse complement strand
ATGTATATTGTTTCAAGTTCATCATTAGGTACTTCAATTCCAACTACATCTTTTCCAGGAATTGGAGCTTGAATACGTATGGTTTCTGCTTTAAGTGCCATGGCTAAATCATCTTGCAGATTTAAGATTTTAGAAACTTTTACGTTGGGTGCAGGTTTGAACTCAAATGTAGTTACAACAGGACCCGTATAGGTTCGTACTACGTCTCCATCGATTTTAAACATTAAAAGTTTCTCGAGTAAATCTTGAATTTTTTGATCAATTATTGATTCATTGACCTTATTCTTTTTAATTTTAGGGGGATCTTGAAAGAACTTTAATGGAGGTAATTTAAAATCTTTAGGTTTTTCCACAACCCCTTGTTCAATCTCATCTTGCAGCTTTTTATTCTCTTCAAGCTCTTGAACAATCACAGCATTAGGCAACTCTTCATTCACCTCTTGCACACTGGTTTCAGAAACTTTAATCTCATCATTTGAAGCAATGCTAATCTCTGCTGTATCTCCATGTTCGGTTACAACAACTTTTTCTTCTATTTTTTGATCAACTCGCTTTTCACGAATTCCAGAATTTTTTGCAGTAGATTTTTTTATTGGTTTTGCAGCAGGCTTAACTTTTTTAGGCTTTGGTTTAGGTTTTAGATTTTGAAATGTTTCTAAAATATTTTTGAATAATTGTTCTTTTTTATCTTCAAGTACCACCATAAAAAAGACGGCACATCCAATAAGGACAAACAACCACAAGCCAGCCTTCCCAATATACGGAGAAACCCATGAAACCATGCTGTTTGCGATAATACCAGCACCTTCTTGCACAATCAGCGCTTGAAAAATTAATAAACAAAAAAGAAGTAATACACCCGTTAATGAGCGTAAAGCAACTGACTTTATACTGCTAAAAGTTAGGTTTAGCAACACTAAAGGATAAAGAAATATAAGCAGATAACCGTACGCTAAATACCCAAAATATTCTTTTGAAAATAAAGCAAATACAGATCCTATTTTTCCTACTTCAGTCAATGTTGAACTAAATAAAGCGTACTGAAAATACACCAATACAATAAACAGTATCAAAGAGATAATTTTTTTAGCGATAGTAAACCCTTTTTATCGAACTAGTCTTGCAATTTTTCCTTGCAATTTCAACCATGTACGATGCTCAAACAATGGAAATCCTGCCCATTGTTTATGCGATTCTTTAATCGTTTTTGTTACACCACTTCGTGCTGAAATAGTAGTAAATGGTGCAATTTCAAGATGTCCCGCAATACCACTTTGAGCACCAATAATAACGTATTCATTTAGAATTGAAGAACCCGCAAACCCTACTTGTCCTGTGACAATACACCCTTTACCAATACGACAATTGTGCGCTATGTGCACAAGATTATCAAGACGTACTCCATCTTCTATAATTGTTGAAGAAAATGCCGCACGATCAATGCTCGTATTTGAACCAATCTCAACATCATTGCCTATGACAACATTTCCATTTTGATAAATTTTTACGTATTTTCCATCAGGAGTTGGCGCAAAACCAAAACCATCAGACCCAATAACTGTACCA
>JAYEFX010000212.1:0-7986 GCA_034658775.1 Campylobacterota bacterium | reverse complement strand
CATTAAGCACTTAAATAACAAAATAAATATACATGCTACGTAAAGCCCATATTTCCTACTAAAACCTAAAAAATATTATAATTTGACATATTTTTTAGTTAAATAAATTTATTTGGATACGATTTTAATGTAAGGTTTATACCTGTATATAGATGTTAAATATACATTATGTATGTTTAATACGGGAAAATCGTGATAAAACTGCATTTAAGAGGTTAGATACGGGAAAGAAATTATTAGAAATAATGAAAGATAAGATTAGATTTAAACATTATAGAAATATTTTAGATGCCCATGGATATGCATTGCAATACGAATATGAGAATGGGGTTAATCAATTTTTAATTGCATGTAAATAAATTATTCTCCAATTCCAATAGCTTTTTCTTCAAAGGCAATCCTCCACCGTAACCCGTGAGTGTGCCATTGGTTCCAATGACACGATGACAAGGTATAATAATGCCAATTGCATTGGCTCCATTGGCGTTTGCAACAGCACGTACGGCTTTCTCATTTCCAATATCTTTGGCCAGTTGTAAATAGCTTGAGGTAGTTCCATAAGGAACGTCGAGCAAAGCTTGCCAAACAGATTTTTGA
This sequence comes from Campylobacterota bacterium, assembly GCA_034658775.1. Lineage (GTDB taxonomy): Bacteria > Campylobacterota > Campylobacteria > Campylobacterales > Arcobacteraceae > JAYEFX01. The sequence goes on along the minus strand of JAYEFX010000212.1, from coordinate 7,389 downwards.
AAATCAGAACCTACGGTTAAAAGAGGGATGTCAAATTGCTTACGGTTCATGTTGAAATATTCATCAAGTTGTTTTCGTGTTTCTTGCAAAAGAGCATCATCTTCTTCTATGAATGTGGCATTAAGACCTTTTTGAATTCGATTGTCAACTGTTTTACGCATTTTTCGGTATCTAAAATCAAGCAAACATAGCTTTTGATCATAAGAACCCATGATAAGTTCACCGTATTTTGTTTTGTGATGGTATATGTTGATTTGATTCATTGTTGTCCTTATAGAGCACTAATGATAACCAATAAAATATTTTTTACATCTAAAATGAGGTATAATCCTTTATCTTATTTCTGGATTATGCATGGCTAAAAAAATACATTTAATTGTTGACGATAAACAATCAACGCAAAATTATGAAAATATTATAGAATATTTACATACACACTATACTATCACCGCAACGGTTCATGAGTATCATGATCTGTTTGATCAATTTGATGAAGATCATTTGTTTTTACTCTATTTAGGTGATGAACAGATTAAAATATTTTTCACCAATCATGTGAATACCAAAGTGAGCATTGCTATATTGCCTCATGAAAAGTGTATCACTGCCATGAAAAACTATGGTATCTCAAAAAATTTAAATGAAGCGATTGATGATGCCTTTAATCCTGAGTTATTGAGCAAAATTGATCTTCTAAAATGCAATGAGCATTTTGCCTTTAACACTATTATTATAGGGCATATGCACGGCATGAATCAAATTGATTTTGAACAATTTTCACGATGGCATAAAATAAAACTATTTTTTGAAAATCTTAAACATTTAAATTTTAAAAGTTACACGTTAACCACATCCAAAGATCACACCATTCAAACAGCAGCTTCTGGTATGATGGTCTTGGAACATACCATTGTGTGTGAACGTTCAGCCATAAGTGATGAGCTATCTATTCATGATGGCAAGCTAAATGCTTTTGTGTTAGCACCTAGATCACTGCTTTCATACCTTTGGTATTTGATATTGATTTTTTATTATCAAAAAATATCTTCTGCTTCATTGCCCCCTAGTGTTGGGTTTATTAAAACTACGCAACTTGTCATTGGATCATCATCTGCTATTGAGTATAAAATGGACAGTAACCTTTTAAGTGCCAAAGAGATCCATCTTGAAGTATGGCAAGATTGCCTCAATATCCATTTGGGACGTACGCTACTTCAAAGTGTGCGTAATGATGAGAATCGTTTGGAAGTAAAAGATACGATTAAACTTAACAGTCTGCCAAACGGGGAGATAAGCAGCATACTTATTGGAGGAAAACTGCCTTTGTTTACCAAAGCCAGTGATGATGATTTTAAAGAGCTGTTTAGTAATTTGCGCAACAGTGCAAAATTTTCGTATGTATTTTTAACTTTAATGATCTTAAGTACGCTTCTAGCAGTGACTGGACTTTTTGCTAACTCTGCACCCGTTATTATTGGAGCGATGATTCTAGCTCCTTTGATGGCGCCTATTATCTCTTTATCCATGGGGGTGATTAGAGCAGATAAGTTTTTGCTTGAACAAAGTGTTCGAACCCTTGGTATTGGTATTGGTATGGCGTTGTTGTTTTCGTTTCTATTTACACTGATGATCCCTTTAGAACAAATCACACCTGAGATGCAAAGCCGACTTCATCCTACTTTGCTGGACATGATGGTAGCCATACTATCAGGAATGGCAGGTGCGTATGCAAGTTCTAAAGAGGAGATTGCAAAATCCTTAGCGGGTGTGGCTATTGCGGTTGCTTTAGTCCCCCCTTTGGGAGTGACAGGTATTGGGATTGGATTGTGGGATTTTGAAGTGATTTACGGCTCTTTTTTATTGTTTACAACAAACCTTGTGGGGATTACACTTAGTGCTGCATTTACGTTTATGGTACTTGGATATTCTCCTGTGACAAAAGCAAAAAAAGGGATAATTTACAGTGCTATTTTAATGAGTATTGTAGCGATCCCATTATTGATCTCTTTTTCAAAAATTGTAGAACGTAATGATTATTTTAATCAACTCAAAACCATGAGCAGTGTAACTCTAAATGAACAACGCATTGAGCTTAATGCACTTCAAATTAGAGATAAAAACAACATCGTATGGATAGAACTTGAGGTGATCTCTTCGAAAACACTTTCGTATGAAACATTGCAAAAAATCAAACATCTTATTCAAAAACGTATCGATAAAAATGTACAACTTCAAGTTGTATCAAAAATTGTTATAAAATGATGATAATTAGTTTAAAACCTTAAGAAAGTATAAAGTTAAAATGATGTTATAATGTCAGTACGAAAACAATTAGGAGGTGTGAATGACAAGAGGTTATCATATTTAATATTGTTAATATTTAACTATTAAAAAAAGAGTCACTATGTGGTGATAGCTTCGGTGAGATGGATCATCAAAGCATAATAAAAAAAAGGAGATTTCTCAAAATGAGGTCTCCTTTTTTAATGCAGAAATTGTAAATTTAGCGTTGAGAAAGTGCCAATTTTACACCCAATCCAATAAGGACAAATGAGGTTAAAACATTCATTGTTTTGACAATACTTGGGTTTTCTAAAAGTTTGGAACTAAGCAGATTTCCAGCAATACCAATACTGCTAAACACAACAACCGTAATACTCATAAAGATTAAACCAAGCACGATCATTTGCATGGGAACACTGCCCACTTCGGGATGAACAAATTGAGGTAAAAATGCTAGAAAAAAGATGGATACCTTAGGGTTAAGTACGTTCATAAAAAAACCTTTGACGTACAAAGATTTTAACTCTTTTTTTGAAGCACTAGCGCTTAAGTCTAAAGGAGCATTGCGATGTTTAAAAGAGAGATACGCGATGTAGAGTAAATAAACAACACCTGCATATTTAACCACATTAAAAGCCAACTGTGATGTTTTAAATATTACGGAGATACCAAGTGCAGCAGCAGAGGTATGGATGATTAATCCTGTACACAATCCAAGAGTTGTAATAATTGCTGCTTTTTTACTTCGGGTCATCCCTTGGATCAACACGTAAATATTATCAGGCCCCGGCGCTAAACATAATAAAAATGAGGCCAGAAAAAAAAGCCAAAGCTGATCAAATGCCATCAAGACAATTCCTTTTGTGTAAGATTCAGTACGGCCTCACAAGCCAGATCATTTTCAACTACAATGTGATTGATACCTAAATCTTCAATGCTTTTTTTCTCTTGCTGAGTATGTACTTTGACAACTATTTTATTATTGTCTACGATACTTAGAATAGTTTGGCATACGTGATACAGTTTTTTGGGATTATCAATAGCGATAATGATTTTTTTTGCCAGAAGAATGTTGGTATGTTTAAGTATCTCTTTTTTAACGGCATTTCCAAAAATGACCGGTTCATTTTTTTGCATGGCTTTATGGTAGGTATCGATATTGTTTTCAATAGCAATGTACATCTCATCGTGCTTCTTTAAGGAGTGAGCAAGTTCTCGTCCAAACTCTCCAAAACCTAAAATAACCGTATGATTGGCAAGTAAAGGAAGATGTGCGGTTGCATCGTGTACTTCGCTTGATTCTTTGAAAAACAGATCGCTTAATACACTTAGGTTTTTAAGAATAAAAGGGGTTAAGATCATCGACAGCACAATTACAACAATCATCACTTGACCATGCGGTGCACCCACTAGACCATTTGTTCGGGCCAGTTCTAATAGTGCTAATGAAAATTCACCCACTTGAATCAAACTAAGAGCGGTTTTAAAACTGGTTCGTTTCCCCTCATTAACGTGTAATATGAAAAAAATTATTAATAATTTTAAAAGCATAATGCAGATTAAAAGGATTACAATGATGTGTAAATATTGGCCAATGATGGCAAAATCTATTTGCATCCCAACGGTGATAAAAAATATCCCTAACAGCAGATCGCGAAATGGAACCAAATCGGCTTCAGCTTGATGTTTGTATTTTGTTTCTGCAATCATCATCCCTGCGATAAACGCACCCAGAGAATATGAAAATCCAAAAACATGCGCTAGATATGAAGCTCCAATGGCTAAAAATAGAATGGTTCCAACAAAAAGTTCTTCAGATTTTGTTTTGATGATTTGGGTGAAGAAAGGCTCGAGAAGGTATTTCCCACTTATCCATAACAGCACCAATAAAAATAATGCACTGATGAGCATATTAAAAAGTACATCAGATATATCTTGGGTATCGCTACTTAAAAAACCAATAATAAGTAAAATAGGAATTACGGCAATATCCTGCATGATAAGAATCCCCAATGACCTTTGACCATAGCGTCTATTGATCTCTCCTGTTTCATTAAATGTTTTAAGCACAATGGCTGTAGAGGATAAAGAGATTGCAAGGGATAAAATAAAAGAGACAGTTTGCTCAATACCCAATAGATAATGGGCTATGGTGTAAACAATGCAAGCCGTAATAAGTATTTGAAGTGTCCCCGCAACAAATACTTCGTAGCGCATTTTTTTTAGGTGCTCAAGAGAAAACTCAAGGCCTATGGTAAACATAAGAAATACCACCCCAAATTCGGCAATCTCTTTGAGTTCATGATTGTGTACCGCATCGTGTAGATGAAATCCATACGCCACAATGGTTCCTGTAAAAATATAGCCAATAATGGTGGGTAGATGAAATTTTTTAAGGATGACGTTAAGTATTAAAGATATCAACAATGTAGTGACAATAATGGTTAGCACTGAAATGTCCTTGTAGAATATAGTGTGTGCAATAATACTATAGACTAGCTTAACTAAATGTTACCGTTTTGTAATAGAATTTTTGCTAGGATAACTATTAGAATTGTAAAAAAGGGGAAAGTAAAAGGATGCGTAAAAGCCATCGACTTATAAATGATACCATATACCAACACATAGAATACACGAAGCTTGAGGATAAGTTTTTACAAACAAAGGTGCTTAATCGTTTGTTGTTTATCACTCAAAATGCATTGGCATATTTTGCTTTTCCCTCCATTAGTACCAAGCGATATATCCATAGTATTGGTACCATGCACTTAAGTTCACACATGTTAAAAAACTCTTTACTTAATTGTGATGATGATCTGGTGGATGAGTTTTTGCGATCATTAAACAGGTCAATTGATAGAATTATTGTGTGCAATGATTTAGATATCTCTTTACAAAATCTTGATTTTTTGGATGATAAGTCTTTGTATGAATTTATTATTCCTACGCAATCAACTGTACATAACAATACGTATATTCTAGTTCTGCAAGCACTTCGCTTGGTTGGTTTACTTCATGATGTTGGACATTTCCCTTTTTCCCATCAAGTAGAATATGCATTGCAGAAGATCTATCAATCTTTGCAAACAAAAACAGTGCACAGTGAAAAAGAGCAAAAGTTTATTAAATTTTATAATTCCATAACGGATCATGGGCAAGAGGTATTGCATGAGGCTATTGGAAAACAACTTGTGGATGTGTTGTTTGAGCATGAGCTACCAACGTTACTTCAAACCCAATACGATAAAGACTACATGATACTGCTGCATGAGTTGTGTAAAAATATTCTAGGTGAAAAGGATGATGGCATTTTTGATTATAAAGTGTTGCACCGTTATGTTGATGGCACGGTTGATGCAGATCGATTGGATTATATTAATCGTGATATGCTTTCAAGTGGTTATATAAGTGGACCGGTTGATCATATACGAATCACCAAACAAGCTATATTGATTCGCTATAAGAATAATTTTAAACTGACGTTTTACGATGAGGGGCTTTTGGATATAGAACATATGCTTGAGATGCGTTTTAATTTGTATAAAAAGATTATTTACAATCATAAAATTGCGCTTAGTGATGCTGTGCTTGAAAATGTAGTGATGTTTTTATCCCAAGATTATTTTACCCATTGCGATGCATCTAAAGATCAACATTCGGTTTTGGATTCGATCAGTATGTTGTGGAGCTTTTTGGACTATTCCAATAAAGAGAAGCAACTTGATATCATTAGTCAAATGGATGAAAATTGGATGATTACTTTGTTTAAAAAAGAGTACTTCAAAATCAAATATCAAGAAAATAGATCGCAAACGGATCAAAAATACTTACTGAGTTTTGAAGAAGTATTGTTTGGAAAAAATTTTTTTAAGTCGGTCTGGAAAAACCTAAATGACCTGTACAGCGTTTTGGAATTTTCAAAAGTTGATCGTTATAAATTTCGTGAAAGTTTTGGCAATGTGAGTGCAAAAAAGATGAAAAAACTCCAATTAGAATTGGATACCTTTGTTGAATATTGGCAAAAAAAGGAGAAAGGTGCATTTTTTACGTATCGAATTGTCTCTTTTAAAACAGGAATTGCAAAAGATTTTTCTTTGTATGATGGAGAAAAATTGATCGCTATTGATGAGGTTTCTACGTTGAGAAAACGGCTTAAAAAATCGATGCAAAATACGGTGCCATTTTTCATCTACACGAATCAATCCGGTTTAAATATGCAGATGAGAAAAGAGCTTAAAAGTATTTTGTTTACGGTTCTTTAATCAAGAACCGTAAACTAAAAGGGATACTATTTTTTAGAGTTTAATCGTGACTGATATTGTTGTGAGTGTTTACATACAGGGCACTTTTTAGGTGCTTTTTTTCCGTAGTGTACATGACCACAAATTTCACAAATCCAAGCTTCATTTTCATGCTCGCTAACAAATTCTGCATCTGCATTGATTCTGTCTAAAAGCATTTGAAACATTTTTTCATGTTCCACTTCAATTTTTCCAATTCCTGTAAATAGATTAGCAGCATCACTATGCCCTTCCTCTTTGGCAATTTTTGCAAAATCAGGATACATGGTGATGTTTTCATAACTTTCTCCATCAATAGCACATTGAAGATTCTCTTGAGTGGTTCCAAAGCTATTTTCACTTTGTGTTGCCATGCGATTGTGAAGAGCCAATTCCATTTTTGCATGTGTTTTCTCATTGTTGGCCGCTCGTTGGAAATGTTCTGCTATATCTCTGTAGCCCTCTTTTTGTGCCGCTTTAGCAAAATATTCATATTTGTTTCGTGCTTGAGATTCACCCGCAAAAGCTTTAAGTAAATTAACCAAGGTCAAATTTTCTGTTATCATCTCCATGGCAACGCCACAACAATGAAGTTCTCCACCACCAACGTGTTGCACCTCTACGGTATTTCCACATTTGTTGCATTTGTATGTTTCGTATTGTCTCATTTTAGTTCCTTATTGATAATCTTTATTTGTTAGTAATTATAATCTATTAATCTTAAAGTAGGATACCGTTTAAATATTAATATTTATGAAGCAAGAAGAGTTTCGCTTGACAATTGTCTATAAAAAGTATATAATACCTATAATTTATTACTATTAGT
>JAYEFX010000211.1:0-8013 GCA_034658775.1 Campylobacterota bacterium | reverse complement strand
CTATCTTAGAGGTCAATGTACAAACTGATTTTTTCAACATTGACTATTTGGAATTTATTTATGCCCAAGCCCAAAACAACAAGTTTAAACAACATTTTTACTCTTTATACGTATTTAGTAAATGGTATAAAAAGAATTTTTAGCTATAATCTTTATTATAAAAACATAAGGGGCAAAAATGTTTGAAACATTACGAAATAAAATTGTTGCATTTGTATTTAAAGTATCCAATAAACCCGTACTGTTTCATGAACTTTTATACGCCAATAAACTCTTCAATGAAGGTATGCACCTCGATGGTAGAAAGCTTGGTTTTCGTTTACGAATGGGACGGGCCTATCTTGTATTTGTGGTTTTGGCACACATCTTCATAGCACCTGCTGCACTTATTATGCACGATGTTTTTGCTGCTGTTGATTGTCATGCATCGATCATCATTGCTGTATTTTTTACAGGAATAGTGTTTGCATTTTTTGGCATCTTTAGAGAATGGCTAAGTGATGAGATCGCATTGAGTAAAATTACCACCGCATGGAAAATTCATTTTCCCCATTTTCCCTACAGTGATTTTCAAGAAAAGATTGATGCAATTTATGCAGAATCACAAATGCAGGACATACAAAAAAAAGAGCTTCAACGCTACATCTTAGATCGATTAATTGAAGTCGATTAAGAATTTAGCTACAATGCAAAAAAATAAAATTAAATAAAGAGTAGAATTTATGGGTCAAACAATAACGGAAAAAATATTTAGTGAGCACGTAGGCAAAGAGGTTTATGCGGGTGAAATTGTACGAAGTCCAATCGACATGGTTATTGGAAACGATATCACCACACCAATTTCAATCAAAGCATTTGAAGACAGTGGTGTGGAAAAACTGGCCAATCCAGATGGGTTTGCTTTAGTTTTGGATCACTTTATCCCTGCAAAAGATATTGCCAGTGCTAACCAAGCTCGAATCTCAAGAGATTTTGCAGCCAAACACAAGCTAAAAAACTTTTTTGATGAAAAAGATATGGGTATTGAGCACGCTTTACTTCCTGAAAAAGGTCTTGTAATCCCTGGTGATGTTATCATTGGTGCAGATTCACATACTTGTACGCATGGTGCTTTAGGTGCATTTTCTACAGGTATGGGAAGTACGGATTTAGCCTTTGCTATGGTGACAGGTGGAAATTGGTTTAAAGTCCCAGAGTCCATCAAAGTGGTTTTTACGGGGAAACCTCAAAAATTTGTTACGGGAAAAGATCTGATTCTTGAAATCATTCGAATGATTGGTGTTGATGGCGCGTTGTACAAAACCTTGGAATTTACAGGAGATACGATTGAGCATTTAAGTATGGACGATCGTTTTGCTTTATGCAATATGGCCATTGAAGCGGGTGCTAAATCAGGTATTGTAGCTGTAGATGCTATTACCCAAGAATTTTTAGATGAAAGAGCGCAAGCCAATGATGGACTAAGAGATACGCCAAAAGAGCACTACAGCGATGAAGATGCACAGTATTGTCAAACTCTTCAGATTGATGTAGCCAATCTTGAACCCGTAATTGCCTATCCATTTTTACCAGAAAATGGACACCCTTTAAGTCAAGCAGTAGAGCATAACATCAAAGTAGATCAAGTATTTGTAGGATCTTGTACAAATGGACGATTAAGCGATTTAAAAGTTGCCTCAGAAATGCTCAAAGGTCAAAAGATTGCTGCACATACACGAATGATTGTAACTCCAGGTACGCAAAAAATCTTACGAGAAGCCAATAAACTTGGATACATCGATATTTTAGTAGATGCAGGAGCAGTGGTATCAAACCCTACATGTGGAGCATGTTTAGGTGGATACATGGGAATTTTAGGTGATGAAGAGGTCTGTATCTCCACTACGAATCGAAATTTTGTAGGGCGTATGGGCAGTCGAAGTTCAAAAGTATATCTATCCAATTCTGCTGTTGCTGCAGCTTCTGCTATTAGTGGATACATTACAGACCCAGCTACAGTTTAGATATGTTTGATATCCCCTGCGTCATATTAAGTGGGGGAAAAAGCTCACGAATGGGAGAAGATAAAGCACTTCTTCCTTTTGATGGATACGATACACTTATTGAATATCAGTACACCAAACTCTCAAAGATGTTTCAAAAAGTATACATCTCTTCAAAAATAAAAAAATTTAGTTTTGAAGCCAATATAATCTTAGATAATAATTCTGAATTTTCCCCCATGGTTGCATTGGAATCTATTTTAAAAATAATTCCGAACGAAAAAGTATTTATTATAACTGTTGACACCCCATTTATACAACAAAAAACAATACACTCTCTTATATCAAAATCAAAAAAAGATACCATTACAATTGCGCAAACACCCCATAAGACACACAATTTATGTGGTGTATTTCCAAAATCTCTTTTAATAAGTATTCAAAAGTGCCTTAAAAAGGATATTCATAAAATTAATTATCTTATACATCAAAATTCTTTTAATACTCTGGAGTTTTTTGATGAAAATGAATTTCTTAATCTTAATACACCACAAGAATATCAAACCTCACGTGAATATTATAAGCTTTACAAATAATTCTAATCAATAAACTTATAGTAACATTAAGTTAAGTATTATTTATTTTGTGATAATCTTTTTTCAAATATTCTTAATTTTACAAAGGAACACATATGATAGACAATAAAGAATTGAATCACGCATTAGAGATGCTTGATACTGAACTCAAAAAAGAGGGTATCTCACGAAGAGATGCTATCAAGATGGCAGGTCTTGGTGGTGCTGCAATGATGATGGGTGGTACAACTGAAGCTGAGGCTGCGACTACACTAAAAGCGACAAGCGCTAAAGGTAAAATTTTAATCATTGGTGGTGGACTTGCAGGCATTGCAACTGCTGCTAAACTTACAAATGCTGGTTTAGATGATATTACAGTTATTGAACCAAGTGATTTAGCTACATCGTACCAACCAGGACAAACTCTAGTTGCTGCTGGACTTTGGTCAAAAGGTGATATTGCTTACAAAACAGATGATTTTGTTCCAAGTGGAGTAAAATTGATCAAAGATACGGCTATTGAATTTGATCCAAAAAACAATACCGTTACAACTTCAGGTGGACAAAAAGTAAGTTATGACTATATGATTGTAGCTGCTGGTGTTAAACTTGACTATGGACGAATCAAAGGTTTAGAAGCTATTGGTGAAACATATTCAAGTGGAGACAACTCTAAAATGCTAAGTGTATTTGGAGATTCTGGAGTATGTTCTATTTATACTGCTGATGGATCTGAGCATACGTGGAAGCAGATGCAAAAATTTATTGCAGATGCAAAATCTGGTAAAAAAGTAAAAGGTGTATTTTCACATCCAAATACTCCAATTAAATGTGGTGGTGCACCAAAGAAAATCATGTACCTAACAAATGCTAGATTAAATGAAGCCGGTGCACGAGCAAATGCTGATCTTCACTTCTATCCAAATGGTGGAAAAATGTTTGGTGTTCCTGAATACCACGATGCGATTAAAGCACAATTTGAAGCGCGAGGATTTAAATGGAGCTACAAACACAATTTAATTGCTGTTGACATGCAAAATAAAGTAGCAACATTTAATCATCACTGGACTGAAAAAGGTGCGTGGGATGAAGATTTAGAAGAGTATGGAATTGAACTAAAAAGTGAAGATGTAGAAGTACCATTTGATTTCTTACATATTACTCCTGCTATGAAAGCTCCAGATGAGATTGGAAACTCTGCAATTGGTTCATCAAAAGGTTGGGTTCCAGTTAATAAAGAAACATTGCAACATGCAAAATTTAAAAATATTTTTTCACTAGGTGATATCGCAGCAGTACCAATGGGTAAAACAGGTGGATCTGCACGAAAACAATACGCTGTATTGTGTGAAAACTTAATCGCTTCTATGGAAGGTAAGCCAATGACTGCTAAATATGCAGGTTACACAGTTTGTCCATTGATTACAGACATTGGTACAGTTATGTTAGCGGAATTTAACTGGACTAAAAAACCAACACCGTCATTCCCACTTGATCCAACTCAAGAAAGATGGATTTTTTGGCTATTGAAAGTGTACATGCTTAAGCCAATGACGGTTTATGGTATGCTTTCAGGTAGAGCGTAAGAAGAGAATAGGAGAAATGAAAATGACAAAAACAATAGCATCAATTATATTATCTGCATTTGCAGTTATGGCACTAACAGGTTGTGGTGAGAAAGCTGCACCAGTAGAAGTGAAGACGTACAAGTATTCAACTGTAGAGGTTTATGAAAAATCGTGTATTAAATGTCACGGTAAACATGGTGAGGGTAACCCTGCAAAGAAAACACCTGCATTAAATGACAGATCAGCTGATGAGATGGCACAAGACCTATACGATGTAAAAAATGGTGGAACAAACCAATCATCTGGTACGGATCATGAAATCATGGAGCATAACATGCAAAAATTGATTGACAAAGGTTATGATTACGATGTCAAATCTATGGCAGAATTTTTATCATATTTAGTTAAAAACAAATAAGTCACAAATTTGTCACAAAAAGGGTAGATATTAATTTATCTGCCCTTTTTTTATATTTATCATGTTATAATTTTAAGATAAAAAATTAAAGCTAAATACTAAGTTTTGTTTTAGTTTTTTATCTTGTTGTAATTGTGGGGAAATTTAATTGAATAAAAGAAAAGATCATGTTTTTGTATGGCCAATTTATACACGACTTATCCATTGGCTGATCGCTTCGACATTTACTCTGTCTTTCATTTTTTCTTTATACGAAAATCTTTTAAATCTGCATGTTGCTGTGGGTATTATTTTTGGACTCATGCTTGTGTACAGAACTCTTTGGGGCTTTATTGGACCTCAATACGCCACGTTTAATACGTTTAAACTCAGTCTTGCAAAATTAAAATTTTATTTTCAAGAAAAAATTCAAAATCGATACAGAGAGATTCCTGCTGGTCATAACCCTGCTTCAAGTTGGTTTACACTCATTGTATTAAGTTTTGGTTCGGTTATTGCTATTAGTGGATTACTTATCTACGGTATTCAAGAGGGACATGGGTATCTGGGATTTTTAAATGATGAATATTATATGCATGCCAAAACTTTATTGGATATTCATATCTACGCTTCATATATTTTATTAGCTTGGGTAGTGATTCACATCTCAGGCGTATTAGTAGAACAATTCTACCACAAAACCAATATGGTCTTTGCCATGATTACAGGATATAAAAAAGCCAAAGGGGAAGACTCTAAACCAGCTAAAATTCAAAGCAGTTTGTCGTATGTTTTTTTAGCCATATCATTAATGGTTTTCTTTGTTTCAATCGATGGACGCAATAACCCTTTTGTGATTAGCAAATTTGACCAGTTTCACTATAAAGAAGATATTCCTGTATATTATAATTCCTGCGGAACATGTCATAAGCTTTATCCTCCGTATATGTTACCTACAAGTTCTTGGGATAGAATTCAAGATGGTATCGATAATCACTTTGGAGAAGAGATATCCCCCACACACGAAAAAGAGGATAATCGAATCAGCATAAATGATCAAACTGTAATCTTTAACTATCTTCGAAACAACAGTGCGGACAACAGTACCCAAGAGGTGTCCGTAAAAGTGATGGAATCCCTTAATGGTGCACGAGGTAGAAAATCGATTACTAAGATTCGAGTTTGGAAAGATATTCATAAAGATATCCCTGCAGATGTTTTCAAATCAAAACCAATCAAACGAAAAGCCAATTGTTTTGCTTGTCATAAAAACTTTGAAAAAGGGATGCTAGAAGATATTGATATAAAAATACCCTCTATATAATATAGACAATACACTTAATTAAGTTCAAACTATATTAAAAATAAGTCTGAATAAAGATTCCTATAAGTCAATTTCCACTAAAATATCTAAAGTATAGTTTAAAATTAAAATTAATTTAAGCTAATAATTAATTTAAAGGAGAATTCCTTATGGAAGTAGAAGTTTCAAGAAGAAAGTTTCTTCAAGGTGCAGTCGCAATGACTGTCGTTGGAGGAACAGCTTTAAGTACAACCAATCTTTTATCAAGCGACCATGCTAAAAGTTCAGCACCAGGTGATATTCCAATTGGAAATACCAAAACTGGTTCAGGTGATGCTCACGAAGTAGCCACATTATGTGAGATGTGTGTAAATAAGTGTGCGGCATTAGCACGTGTGGAAAATGGAGTCATTACTAAACTTAATCCCAATCCACTGTTCCCAAAATCAAAAAACATGTTGTGTGCTAGAGGAAATGCTGGTATACAATCTGTTTATGATCCGGACAGACTAAAGTATCCAATGATTCGAATTGGTGAAAAAGGGGAAGGTAAATTTAAACGTGTAACTTGGGATGAAGCCAATGATGCCATTTTAAACGGTACAGATTTATTCCCAGGTGTTGGCAAAATATTAGAAGAGGAAGAGGATAACCGGTCTTCATTTCTATTTTGTGCAGGAGAAGGTATGGCAGAACATACATTTAAGCAATTTTTTGGTGCATTTGGATCCGCAAACTGGTTAAATCATGCTTCCATTTGTCTTCAAACGGTTGCTTCGGGTTATGGTGTAACTATTGGTGCTTATCCTCAATCTGATCTTGAAAATGCTAAATACATCATCATGGCAGGAGCCAACAGAGCAGAAGCTATCGTTACTCCAGATACCATGGACTTATTTAAGCGAACCAAAGGCAGAGGTGCAAAAATGATCTGCATCGATCCTCGCTTTAGCAACACTGCTGCTAAAGCGGATCAATGGTTGGCAATCACTCCAGGAACGGATCTGGCATTTGTATTAGCATTAACCTATGTGACGTTTACTGAAAAATTAGAAAACAAAGCGTACATAGAAAAATTCTTTAATGGCTATGAAGAGTACAAAGAGTCTGTACTTTCAAACAAATACACACCAGAATGGGCTGAACCCATCACGGGAATCAAAGCTAAAGATATTTATAAAATTGCACGAGAATTTGCAGCAGCAGCTCCAAAGGCAGTATATTACCCAGGTAGAAGAAGTACATTTGCAAAAAATGACTTCCAATTACGCCGGGCTATGGCAATTTTTCAAGGTTTACATGGAGCCATTGATTGTAAAGGTGGAATTGTATTTGGTAGCAAATTACCAGTTAAACCACATGAGGGACTAGAACCTTTATATGCACGAGCTGAATCACGAGCTGTTGGTAAAAAGAAAGATGCCCAAAAGGGTGAACCAGGGTATGATGACTGTGCAGTTGTAAGTGGTGGTGGATCATGGCTATCGTGGCGAAATCACTTCTTAGAAGATAAGCAACCCTACAAAGTACGTGGAATGTTCTGCTATAAGCACAATCCCATGATGAATATGCCCAACTCCGCTAAAACAGCACAAATGCTTAAAAAGATGGAACTGGTTGTAACTATTGATACCATGCCAAGCGACACCGTTATGTATGCAGATGTTGTATTGCCTGAGTGTACCTATTTAGAGCGGACCGATCCGGTTAAAACATTTGGTGGAGTTGAACCATCAATTGCAGTACGAAACAAAGTAATTGATCCATTGTATGAGACCAAACCAGTAATTGAGATCTTAGATGGTTTGACCAAAGTATTGGCTAAACCAATGTTTGAGATCACGAAAAAATTTGATGAAGATGTACAAGAGGAGATTGAAGACAGCAGTGAAGCTGAAGTTTGGGCTCAATTTGATCTGAACTTGCCATTTAAGCACTCTCAAGAGGAGCTCAATCATCATGCCGTATCAATGTACATAGGTGCAGCCCAAAAACTTCATAAAGATGGTGTGTTTTATCCAAAAATGGATAAGTTTTTTAAACAAACCAGTGCCAATGAGCATGTCTACTACCCTGAAAAGAAAAAATCATACAGCGTAGCGGGTGGAGCTCCAAAAACTGCATCGGGTAAAGTTGAATGTGTTATAGCTTCTTTTGCTAAAAAAGGGATTGATCCAATGCCTGTATG
>JAYEFX010000210.1:0-1577 GCA_034658775.1 Campylobacterota bacterium | reverse complement strand
CAAATAAAAGCAGAGCAATGGAGCTAGCAGAACGTATACGCAACAGTATTGAATCCATAAAATTAGAAGAGATTAATAATCAACCCATCAGTGCAAGCTTTGGGGTGAGTTTATTTAATAAAGAATCTCCTCAATTAGATCTGATTGGACAATCCGATATTGCATTGTATCAAGCAAAAAAATCAGGAAGAAATAAAACAGTATTGTACAGCGGCTAAACTTTTTACGTTAATTTTGTCCCAAAGATTAATACTTTGAAAAACTGTATAGCCCATACAATAAACATAATCAACCATACCGTTACAGATATATCAAACAGTATCATGTAATTCCAATTCATTTCAGCAGTAAATGAGGTGATTAGACGAACGATAACGACAACTTGTGTCCAGATAAATAAGAATACGGTTAATCTGTTGGCGTGCATTTGATTTCCACTGTGTCCAATGGTTACTCGTGTACCAAAACCAATAAGCACCGTAAATAAAAAACCAAGCATTAAAACGTGTATATCTAAAGCTAAAAAATAGCTAGCAAAGAAAAATGAACAAGCGTTACTCAAAGCTGCTAATGCAAAAGCAATCGGTACCCAAAATAAAGAAACGTGTAAAATACTTAACATAGGATTAGTATTTGGAAAAGGCAGTTTCCATCGATGCAACTCTTTGGCAATATACAAAGCCAATACTGCATCTACAATAAAAGAAAGATTGAGATAAATCATCTCCAAGACAACATGAATGCCAAGTAAAATGACTACATTGCGCAAAAATGGTTTGTTTTTATCCACCATGCAGTGGGAGAAAAATGGGATCATACGCTGTGCTACAGAAAATCCAACGATAAAAAGGTAGGTGTAAATAGATATCTCTATGGCCAATTCGTTAAACTCTCCTAGTATAAATAGTGCATGAGCTGCAATACCGGCAAAGAAACCAATTAACATCCAAAAGGTATCATGTTTGTTTGGCATATCAGAGCTTTTGTGAATATCGTACAATACTTTGATTGCCATTGTAAAAGCAATAAGTGTGATAACCATACCAATTTTATAGATTAAAACGGATATAAAAGAACCAATTAAAAATGTTGTATTACCCAATACAAACAATCCAAATAGTTTCATGTAGACTGATTTTTTAACGGTTTCTTGTGATAAAAATCGAGGGAAAGTGGTCAATAAAAATGCTAAAAATGCAGGGGTGAAAAATGCATACACAAAACTGTATGCATGAAAAATAATAGGAGTGATGCTAAGGGTTATAATACCTTTAAAACTTAGCATGAAAATCAACATAAAAACAATGGCATTAACAAAGCTAAGTACAAAAAATGGTTGATGAGGTTGAGAAAAAAAGTAGTGTTCTTTAATCATTCCTTAAATCTCTTTTTCTAAGTAGAAGCCTGTATGGCTGCCCGAATTTTTATGATTGGCAACCAACTCTTCAGGAGTTCCCACATCTACGATAAGACCCCCTTTATTTCCCCCTTCTGGACCCATGTCAATGATGTAATCGGCATTTTTCACGATATCCAAATTGTGTTCAATTACGATTACTGAGTTTCCTAAATCAACC
>JAYEFX010000209.1:0-8020 GCA_034658775.1 Campylobacterota bacterium | reverse complement strand
CACATCAAGGTAAACGAGCAAAAATCACACAAGATGATTTTGCTAAAAAAATATAAGGAGCAACACAATGGCTAGAAAACTAATGAGATTTACAGGTGTTGGTGGACAAGGTGTTCTTCTTGCTGGAGAAATATTTGCAGCAGCAAAAATTAAAGCAGGTGGGCATGGATTAAAAACTGCAACGTATACATCACAAGTAAGAGGTGGACCAACGGTTGTTGATATCACTTTGGATGATGATGAGATTTATTATCCATATGCAAATGATGGTGAAATTGACTTCATGCTTTCTGTTGCACAAGTAAGTTACAACTCTTTTAAAGATGGGGTTACTCCAGGTGGAACAATTGTTATTGAGCCAAACCTTATTACACCAACCCAAGAAGATAGAGAAACTTGGAATATTGTTGAGATTCCAATTATTACTATTGCAAAAGAGGAAGTTGGAAATGTAATTACTCAATCGGTTGTTGCACTTGCAATTGCAAACAATTACATGGATGCTATTGATAAAGAACTGTTAAAAGAAGTAATGCTTTCAAAAGTTCCTGCAAAAGTTCATGAAATTAACTTAAAAGCTTATGACCTAGGTTATAAGTATTCAGATGAGACTCAAGGAAAATAATTCCTTGAGTATGTCTAAAAAAGAACTCTATATTTTAGGGTTCTTTTTTTTTGCCTTATTTTTCAAGGTATGTTTTGAAAAATGAATTAAATCTTCCGTTGTTTTAATAACCTCTTTATCTATTTTATTCAATGCTTTATCTAAAATTTCTGTACTACTCAGTGCATCGCTCAATGCTCTATGATGATTGTCTATATTTATTTCTAATAATTCTTTTAAAGTACTTAGTCCATATTTTTCAGATTTAAATACTTTTTTGGCTAAATCTATCGTACACAGTGATCGATTGTTAAGTTTTCCAAGATCATTCATCTCAAAAGAATGAGAGATATATTTATAGTCAAATTTTACATCATGCGCCACAAAAACATCATCTTCTAAAAATATTTTAAACTCTTCTAGAACCGTTTTAAGGGGTGGTGCATCCTCAAGCATTTTGGGTATAATACCCGTTACCTCTTGAATATACAAAGGGATCTCTTTGGCGTACACTAAAGATTCATATTGATCAATAATCTGTCCATTTTGATATTTTACAGCTCCTAGTTCAATAATTTGAGCACTGTTGGGTTTCCCCCCATTGGTCTCTATATCCACCACACAAAATACTTGATCTTGAATTAAGGTTGAAACCGTTTTCAAAGACACCTTACCCTCATTTATCGCAATAGGAAAACCATTTGAGACAAGTAATTCACATTCCAATTGAGCACTGTCAAAAAATGGCGTTTCAACTTGCATTAACAAGGTATAAAATTCATCAATATCCAAACTTTGTTTTTTTAGTTTAGAGATAATTAAATCAAATGATTTCATGAGCTCTTTGCACAAAGTCAATCATCATAGTTTTGTCTTTTTTTCCTTTTTGTGCTTCAACACCACTGCTTACATCAACTCCATAAAATCCAAAATTATTGAGTTGAGATAAATTTAAAGCATCCAATCCACCTGCAAGTATTATTTTTTCACACGCTATTTTTTCAAACCACTCTAAAGCCACACGCTTCCCTTCCCCTCCATAGCTTTGTACAAAAGCATCAACCAAAACATACTCATTTTGAATATTTACAATATCTTGCTTTGATTGTGCACGAATAACTTTTATATATTTAACATTAAGTTGTTCATAAAAATCATCTGTTGCTTCAAAATGAATCTGAGCTAAATCGATTTTACATTGTTGAGATATTTGATTTACTGCATTTGCTTCCATATTGACAAATAAGCCAACGATTTGAACAAAAGGGGGAAGTTGTTCTATTATTTTTTGTGCATTATCAGGAGTGATGTATCGAGTGCTTGGTTCATAAAAAACAAATCCCAAAGCATGCGCTCCAGCTTTTATAGCCGCAAGAGCATCCTCAAGATTGGTTATACCACAAATTTTAATGCGCATTAAATTTGCAAACTTTTAATTGCACAAGAATAATCATCCGCGCCATATACATAGGATCCAGCAACTACCACATTCACTCCAGCATCTTTTAGTTCATGAATATTTTTATCATTGACCCCACCATCAACTTCAATCAAACAGTTTGGATTTCGTCTATTGATAATCTCTTTTAGCTTTTTTGCTTTTTCAACCACGCTAGGGATAAATTTTTGTCCACCAAATCCTGGGTTTACACTCATAAGTAAAACCATATCAAGATCTTCAATCAGATATTCCAAACTTGAAGGATCAGAATGGGGATTTAGAACCATTGCGGGCTTTATACCCAATGATCGTAATTTTTGTATCACACGATGAGGATGTCGTTCGCTTTCTAAATGAAACGAGATATACTCTGGTTTAAGAGGTGCAAACAAATCGATAAAAAAATTATTATCTTCTACCATAAGGTGGATATCTAAGGGTTTGCTTGAAGTTTTTGCAACCGCAGAAACCACAACTGGACCAATGGTCATATTGGGAACAAAGTGTCCATCCATTACATCGACGTGTACCAAGTCACATCCACCATTACAAATGGCTTCAATCTCTTGCTTTAAAATACCAAAATCTGCTGATAATATTGAGGGTGCTACTAACATAATTGTATTATTTCCTTAATTTTTAATGCTTTATGTAAAAAATTTACTTTTAAATAGGTCAGATTTTAACACATTTTAAGTTAATCTTGATATAATTCGCGAATAATTTGAAAAAAGAGGAACATACTATGTCAAGAAGATGTGCAATTTCTGGAAAAGGTCCAATGAGCGGGAACAATGTAAGTCACGCGAAAAATAGAACTAAAAGAAGATTTTTACCAAACTTAAGAACTGTTAGAGTATCATTAGAAGATGGTACAACTAGAAAAATTAAGATCTCAGCTAAAGAGCTTAGAACACTTAAAAAGAACTCATAAAAGCATGAAAGTGCTTTTATGAGCATACTTTCAAACTTTAGAAAAACCCTAGGGTGGGAAAAACGTAGGAACACAAAGCCTGAATACAATTTAACTCACCTTATCTACAGTCAACTCAAACCTTTTAGACTACCTTTAGTACTTGTTCAAGTGATCATGATGATCGGAACAATAGGTTATATTTATATTGACGACTTTAGCATTTTAGATGCTATTTATCAAACTGGAATTACTTTTACTACTGTTGGGTTTGGAGAGATCGCTCCCATTTCTGATGCAGGTAGATTTTTTACCGTTACGCTTATTATATTTGGATTTGGTATTTTTACTTTATCTACGGCTATTTTGATTGACGCGGTGATCAAAGGAAAATTGTTTGAACTTTACAAGGAGCGAGGAATGCTTTATAAAATTGCACGTCTTAGAAATCATTTTGTGATTTTTTATCACAATGAATACACAGCACAATTGGCTAAACAATTTAGACAAAGCCACATCCCATTTGTGGTGGTTGACCCTGATGCCAATATTGAAAAGATTGCAAAAGAGTTTAATTATCCCTATTTTATTAAAGAGGATCCTTATACCGAAACAGCTTTTTTAAAATCTCATCTATCAAGTGCTAAAGGGATGATCTCTTTATCAAAAAGTATCTCGGACAATATTACGAATATTGCTTCAGTACGACTATACGAAAAAGAGTTAGGACGAGAGCCTTTCTTAATCATCTGTAACGCAGAAACACAACAAGATGTTGAACGACTTAAAAAACTTGGTGCGGATAAGGTGGTTGCACCACCAACATTGATGGCAAAACGTGTTTCTGCTATGGCAATACGTCCAGATATGGAAAATGTACTCGAAGAGTTTTTATATAAAAAAGATACCCCAATTGATATGGAAGAGGTTATTGTGCCCAAAGACAGTTGGGTAGTAGAACACACACTTAAAGATATGCATCTGCGTGATCGTAAAAAAGTCAGCATCATTGGTATTACTGAAGCAAACGGTAAGTTTATTCAGATGCCAGAGGGTAAAACAGTGATACATGCTCATTCAAAACTTTTACTTGTTGGAAACCAAGTAGGAATCAGTAAAGCACGACGCTTAATCAACCTTACTCAGATGCCAAAAGATCTTAGTATTGTAAGTGTAGCAAAAAAGGATAAATAGATGTTTACAATATTACCAATAAAAGGGACCATTGATCAAATAGATGGAATTTATTGTGATGGAATAGCCGCTGGTCTTAAGCCTAATGGTGCACTTGATATGGGATTTATCTACAGTGATACCTTATGTGATGTAGAGGCCGTATTTACAAAAAATACGTTTCAAGCAGCTCCTTTGAAACATTATCAATTGTATTCCAATGATTTTCAAACCAATTTTATACTTATCAATTCTAAAAATGCCAATGCAATGACGGGTCAAAAAGGGATCGATGATATACACACAATATTTGATACCATGAACAAAGAGATGAATTTAACTCATCCTATTATGAGTTCAACTGGTGTCATTGGAAATCCCCTACCCCTAGAAAAACTGCTCAATGGTGCTAAACAGTTTGATTTAAGTGCAAAAAATGGTACTAATCTATCCAAAGCAATCATGACTACCGATGCTTATCCTAAAACAACCATGTATGAAGTGATTTTAGAAGATGGTTCAATGTTCAAAATTGGAGCTGTTGCCAAAGGTGCAGGTATGATCAATCCAAATTTAGCCACCATGCTGTGTTTTATTGTTACGGATGCCAATGTGCCAAAAAAAGATATGAAAGCGTTATTAGACCAACACTGCGACACAACATTTAATGCAATTAGTGTCGATGGTGACACCTCTACAAACGACACTGTCTTTGTAATGAGCAACAAAAAATCTAACAGTTACGATAAAGATGCTTTTAGTGAAGTTTTACGTCTGGTTATGCACGACATGGCTATTATGATGGTAAGTGATGGAGAAGGGGCTAAAAAATCTGTAGCATTTGAAATTATAGGTGCACACAACGATAAAGAAGCACAAACAGCAGCCAAAGCGTTGTCCAATTCACTTTTAGTCAAAACTGCACTGTTTGGAGAGGATCCAAATTTTGGACGAATAGCTTCAACCATAGGAGCAAGCCAAATTCAATGTGACGAACAAACACTTACAATCTCTTACAACGATGTCAAAGTATTTGAAAATGGTGTGGTTTTATTTAATGATGAAGTAGAAGAGCAAGCGTCAAAAATACTCAGCAATGAAGCATTTAAAATAATATGCGATATTGGTCAAGGAGATGGAAAATTTACAGCCTACGGATGCGACCTTGGGTATGAGTATGTGAAAATTAATGCAGATTATAGAACATAGGTAATAAAAACCAAAGCTGACTAGATGTCAGGTTTGGCACCTACGAAAATGTGAAAATTAATGCAGATTATAGAACATAAGTAATAAAAACCAAAGCTGACTAGATGTCAGGTTTGGCACATACGAAAATGTGAAAATTAATGCGGATTATAGAGCCAAAATAAAGCAACCTTTAACGGCATTTATTTTATACTGTAAGTATACTAAATAAAGGATACATAATGTTTCATGAATACCGAGATATAATCACAAAACTAAAAGGTGAAAGTGCACGATTTGCACGAATTTTTCAAAAACACAATGATCTTCACGATGAGATTGATAAGGCTGAAGAAGGTGGTGTAGACCATATTGATCCAATGGAGATTGAAAAAATGAAAAAAGAGAAACTTAAACTTAAAGATGAAGCGTACAGTATGATTATAGAATACAAAAAAACACACTAATTTTATTGTAAATTTACCAATAAAAAGGGGCTGGAGCTGTTTGCTTCAGCCTTTTTTATTGGAATATTGGATAGAATATCTAAATTTATTAAAATAAAGGCATCCTTAATATGGAAAATCTCTTTGATTCACAAGATATAATTGACATAAATATAGAAGATTCAGTTAAAGCATCTTACCTTGATTACTCGATGAGTGTAATTATTGGTCGTGCATTACCTGATGCTAAAGATGGTTTAAAACCAGTACATAGACGAATTTTATACGCAATGCATGATTTGAATGTAACCTCAAAATCAGCCTATAAAAAATCTGCTCGTATCGTCGGTGATGTTATTGGTAAGTATCATCCTCATGGTGATAACTCAGTATACGATGCTTTGGTTCGATTAGCGCAAGATTTCTCAATGCGTGCACCACTGATTGATGGGCAAGGAAACTTTGGTTCTGTTGATGGCGACAATGCAGCAGCGATGAGATATACAGAAGCTCGAATGTCTAAAATCACTGAAGATATTTTAAAAGACATTGATAAAGACACCGTTAACTTCACACCAAATTACGATGACACAATGAAAGAGCCATCAGTAATGCCAACTCGAATCCCTGCTCTGCTTGTAAATGGTAGTGAAGGTATCGCTGTTGGTATGGCTACAAAAATTCCACCGCATAATCTTGGTGAAGTGATGGATGCATTATTGCATATTATTGACAATCCTCAAAGTCAAACAGATGAACTGATGCAGTTTATCCAAGGACCAGATTTTCCTACGGGGGGAACAATTTTTGGTCGTCGTGGTATTATTGATGCATACAGTACGGGTAGAGGTCGAGTAAAAGTTCGTTCAAAACACCATATTGAAACTAAAGGAAAAAAAGAGATCATTGTTATTGATGAGCTTCCTTATCAAGTAAACAAATCACGACTTATCGAACAAATTGCTAATTTAGCTAAAGATAAAGTTCTTGAAGGGATCTCTGAAGTACGTGATGAGTCAGATAGAGAAGGTATTCGAGTAGTAATTGAACTCAAAAAAGATGCAATGAGTGAGATTGTGATGAACAACTTATACAAGTCTACTCCATTGCAGATAACTTTTGGTACGATTATGTTGGCTGTTCACAATAAAGAACCAAAGATTTTTAGATTGCATGAAGTACTCAATATCTTTTTATCGCATCGAAAAACAATTATTATTCGGCGAACAATTTTTGATCTTGAAAAAGCAAAAGCTCGAGCGCATATCTTAGAGGGATTAAAGATTGCTCTTGATAATATTGATGAAGTGGTTAGACTAATTCGAGCCAGTGCAAATGACACGGAAGCTAGAGAAAGCTTAATGAGTGCATTTAGTTTAAGTCAAGTTCAAGCACAAGCTATTTTGGACATGAGACTTGGACGATTAACGGGTCTTCAAAGAGATAAGCTTGAAGCGGAGTATCAAGAGTTGCTTACGCTTATTGCTGAACTTGAATCAATTTTAAAAAGTGAAGACAAACTTAATGAAATCATCAAAGAAGAGTTTGTGCAGATCAAAGAGAAGTACAACACTCCTCGATTAACCAATATTGAAGATTCGTATGATGATATTGATATTGAAGATCTTATTCCAAACGAACCAATGGTCGTTACAATAACGCATAATGGTTATGTAAAAAGAGTGCCAATCAAAGCATACGAGATGCAACGACGTGGTGGAAAAGGTAAAGTAGCTGTAACTACGCATGATGATGATTTTATTGAAAAATTCTTTGTTTCAAACACGCATGATACCTTGATGTTTGTAACCAACTTAGGACAACTGTACTGGTTAAAAGTATACAGAATCCCTGAAGGTGGACGAACCGCTAAAGGAAAAGCAGTTGTTAATCTTATCAATCTTAAACCTGATGAGAAGATTATGGAGATTATTCCAACGACTGATTTTGATGAAAATAAATCGATGGCATTTTTTACTAAAAAAGGTGTGGTAAAACGAACGGCATTGAGTGAATTTAGTAACATTAGAAGCAATGGTGTACGCGCAATTGTTCTTGATGAAGACGATGAGATTGTAACGGCTGCTATTGCATTGCCTGAGTCTCAATACCTTATGATATTTACAGCGCTTGGTCAAGTGATTCGATTTGATATTGAAAAAACACGAAATCAAGGTCGAACCACAAGAGGAGTTCGAGGTATCAAATTTAAAGATCCTGCTGATTATGTAGTTGATGCGGATGTGATTGAAGAT
>JAYEFX010000208.1:0-8073 GCA_034658775.1 Campylobacterota bacterium | reverse complement strand
GTTTTATAAAGAGTTGGATAAGCATCGTGCTTTATCCTGTTGAAAACTGGCATATAAACACAAAGGACACTTATGAAAGTAAGAGCTTCAGTAAAGAAGATGTGTGACAAATGTAAGATTGTCAAAAGAAAAGGTATCGTAAGAGTTATTTGCGAAACTAAAAAACACAAACAAAGACAAGGATAGTAGATGGCTCGTATAGCAGGGACAGACTTACCAAACAAAAAGAGAATGGAGTATGCTTTAACATACATTTATGGTATTGGTTTACATACTTCAAGATTAATCTTAGATGCTACAGGAATCTCTTACGATAAGAGAGCTCATGAGCTTACTGAAGATGAAGTCGCAACAATCAGACAAGAGATTCAAAAGTCTTATATGGTTGAGGGAGATTTACGAAAAAAAGTTGCTATGGATATTAAAGCTTTAATGGATTTAGGTTCATACAGAGGTTTAAGACACAGAAGAGGTTTACCATGTAGAGGGCAAAAGACAAAAACTAATGCACGTACACGAAAAGGTAAAAAGAAAACTGTTGGCGCAGCGGCTAAGTAAGGGATTATAGATGGCAAAAAGAAAAGTAACTAGAAAAAAAGTTGTAAGAAAAAATATTGCTGACGGTATTGTTCATATCGCTGCAACATTTAATAATACAATGGTAACAGTAACAGACAATGCTGGAAATGCAATCGCTTGGAGTTCTGCTGGAAACTTAGGTTTCAAAGGAAGTAAAAAGTCAACTCCTTTTGCTGCACAAGCTGCAGTTGAAGATGCTATGGCAAAAGCTATGGAACATGGTGTTAAAAATGTAGCGATTAAGGTACAAGGACCAGGTTCAGGTAGAGATACGGCGGTTAAAGCTATTGGCGCTATGGAAGGTGTGAACGTAAGATCACTTAAAGATGTTACTCCACTTCCACACAACGGTTGTAGAGCACCTAAAAGAAGAAGAGTATAAGGATTAAATATGTCAAGATATAGAGGACCTGTAGAAAAAATCGAAAGAAGACTTAATGCTGATCTTGGACTTAAGGGTGAAAGAAGACTTAACGGTAAGTCTGCATTAGAAAAACGACCTTACGCTCCAGGGCAACATGGTCAAAGAAGAACTAAATTATCAGAATATGGTATGCAGTTACAAGAAAAACAAAAAGCAAAATTTATGTACGGTGTTTCTGAAAAACAATTTAGAAAATACTTTAAAGATGCAGCTCGAAAAGAAGGAAATACTGGTGCAAACCTTATCACTTTGATTGAGCAAAGATTGGACAATGTTGTTTATAGAATGGGATTTGCTACTACACGAGCAAATGCACGGCAGTTTACATCACATGGACATATTTTAGTTGATGGGAAAAAAGTTGATATCCCTTCATACGTTGTAAAACCTGGGCAAAAAATTGAGATCAAAGAGAAATCTAAATCTAATCCTCAAATTGTTAGAGCATTAGAATTAACAAACCAAACTGGAATTGTTGAATGGGTTGATGTTGATACTGATAAAGTGTTTGGAATCTTTACACGAGTACCAACAAGAGAAGAAGTTGTTATCCCTGTTGAAGAGAGACTAATCGTAGAGTTATATTCTAAATAATAAGGTTGAATTCAATATGAAAAAATTTGTAGATACACCATTTTTACCAACAGAAGTAGAGATTGAAAGAATATCTGAAAACAGTGCTAAAATATCTGCTTTTCCATTTGAAAGTGGATATGCAATTACTTTAGCACACCCTTTACGAAGATTATTGATGAGCAGTTCAGTTGGTTATGCTCCAATTGCCGTAAAAATCAATGGTGCTGGACATGAATTTGATTCTATCCGAGGGATGCTTGAAGATATCGCTGTATTTATTATTAATCTTAAAAATATTAAGTTTAAGATCAACAGCGATGAAGAACAAGTAGAAGTTGAATACTCTTTTGATGGTGCGAAAGAGATTGTTGGATCAGATTTAAATAATGCAAATGTTGAAGTATTTTCTCCAGATGCTCCCGTTGCAACAATCAATGCTGACTGTAACTTAACGTTTACAGTAATCATTCAAAAAGGTATTGGATACATGCCTTCTGAGGATATCAGAGAAATAATTGGAGCAGAGTACATCCCTATGGATGCATTCTTTACTCCTGTAAAAAAAGTTATTTATGATATTGAAAAAATGTTGGTTGAAGATAATCCAAATTTTGAAAAAGCTGTTTTTACAGTTGAAACAAATGGTCAGATTTCTCCAGTTGATGCTTTTAAAGAAGCGGTAACAGTTATGTATTCTCAAATGTCGGTATTCAATAAAGTTTTTGACTTATCGGATGTTACAGTAAATGAATCAAGTGAAGATACAATTGAATTGAAAGATTTGGTGGCTAAAATTGAAGATCTTAATTTAAGTGCACGAAGTTTCAACTCTTTAGATAGATCAGGGATCAAATTCTTAGGTGAATTGGTATTGATGAGTGAAGTGGAAGTTAAAAATATTAAAAATCTTGGTAAAAAATCATTTGATGAGATCTCTGAAAAATTAGAATCTCTTGGTTTCCCAGTTGATAGTACACTTCCAGAAAATATTGCATCTGCTTTACGTAAAAAGCTAGAGCAATTAAAAGCATAATAAAGGTTTAATATGAGACATAAGCATGGATATAGAAAGCTTAATAGAACCTCTTCTCATAGAAAAGCATTGCTAAAAAATATGGCAATCGCTTTAATAGAGAGAGAAAAAATTGAAACAACAGTTCCAAAAGCTAAAGAGTTACAAAGATATGTAGAAAAATTGATCACAAAATCAAGAGAAGCGGATTTAAATACGCACAGAGAAATCTTCTCTTACTTACAATCAAAAGAAGCTACTAAAAAAATTATTGGTGAAATTGCTCCAAAATATGAGGGACGTAATGGTGGATATACATCTATTATTAAAACTCGTATCAGAAGAGGTGATGCAACACAAATGGCTTTTCTTTCATTTGTATAGTCATTAATTTTGATTTTAAAAAAGGGGGATGAGGAAACTCATCCCCCTTTTTTTATAGTATTATTTTTTTAATATAATAATGATATAATAAAAGTCACACATAAACAATCGAAGGTTGAGGAGATAATATCATATGAATAATTTAACATTATTGTGTGTTGAGGACGATGAAG
This sequence comes from Campylobacterota bacterium, assembly GCA_034658775.1. GTDB lineage: Bacteria > Campylobacterota > Campylobacteria > Campylobacterales > Arcobacteraceae > JAYEFX01. The sequence goes on along the minus strand of JAYEFX010000208.1, from coordinate 4,925 downwards.
AAGCATTAAATGATACCGTTTATCTTCTAAAAAAGTATTTTAAAAAGATTTATACTGCAGTTGATGGTGATGAAGCACTTGCGTCGTACGCTAAGTATCAACCGGATATTATTTTGCTTGATATTAATATCCCCAAATTAAATGGTATTGAAGTGGCTCAGAGTATTCGACAAACAGATGAAACAACACCGATAATTTTTTTATCTGCTCACAGCGATAGAGATAAACTCTTATGTGCAATAAAGATTCAGGTAAGTTCCTATATTGTTAAGCCTTTTGAAGTAAAAGAATTAAATGATACAATAGCAAAAACGATACAACGAATTCTTAAAAATAATATTGTTTTGACATTAAACAGTGGTTTTAGTTGGGATAAGGATACGCATGATTTGTATTATGATAAAACAAAAATACCTCTTACTAAAAATGAGATAGTACTTGTACAGTTATTGTTAGCTCAAAGACCTAGGTATTTGTCTGTTAATGAGATAGCATTGGAGATTGGTGAGAATAATAGTGATGTACATTCCAACAATATTGTTCAATTAATTTCAAGGTTTAAAAAGAAAATAAAAAACATAATACAAAGTGATGTTTGCTTTATTGAGAACACCTACGGAAGCGGATATAGAATATTGTAGTAAAATGTCATCTTTTGCATACTTTTCTTTGCTATAATATCTAAAATATTATTTTAACCTTGGAGAAAGAGTATGCCAATACTTAATAAATTACGAATTTCAACAAAAATAATTGTACCAGTAATACTTTTATTGATTTTAGGAAGTGCAATTTCCACCTATTTTTCATCTCAAAGCATGAAAAAACTTATGTATGAAAATACAGAGCAATCACTAGGGCTTTTAACGGATTCTGTTTTTATAACATTGCGTTATGCTATGAACAGTGGTGATTCAAAAGTTATACAAGATACGGAAAATCATATACGTAAAACTTTGGATGGTTTGGAAAATTTAACCGTTTCAAAATCGCAAAAGCTTATTGATATGTACGCTGCAAATGAAAAACTAACTTCCAATTTAATGCTGCTTGAGGTTATGGAAAGTAAAAAAGAAAAACGTATTCATTTTGAAAAAAATGTGCAAATAATCAGACCTATGCTAGCTGCTCCAGAATGTTTGTCTTGTCATCCAACGCACAGCATAGGGGAAACAATTGGTGCCATTTCATTAACATTTTCAATTGAAGAGTTAACGCACGATATAAACAATGCTGCATGGTTATTGATTGTATTTTCTGTGGTAGTTTTGATTATAACTCTTGTAGTTTTAATTTTTACTACAAAAAAAGCATTAAGCCCTTTAAACACTTTTAGTGAAAACTTAAAAGAATTTTTTAGGTATTTAAATGGTGATATTGATACACTTCAGCCTTTTAAAATAGAGTATCAAGATGAAATTGGCTCAATGATCAAAGATGTTAATAGCAACATAGAAAGAACAATGATTGGGCTAGAAAAAGATAAAAAAGTTATTAAAGAAGCCAGTGAAGTGATCAAAAAAGTTAAAGCTGGTTTTTTTGCATACAGTATCAACAATCAGGCAAATAATGAAGGAATTAATGAATTAAAAGATGGTATTAACGATATGGTTAATGTGGTAAAATTTCAACTCGATGAATTATTAAAAGCTTTAGTTGAATATGGAAATGCTAATTTTGATTACACGTTTAGAATAGATGCAGCGGGCGGAGATATTGGTTCGGTTGTCATGGGTACAAAATCCTTAGCCATTAATATTGCTGAATTGTTAGCAACTATTTTAAATACAGGAGATCATCTGTCCAATGATATAAAGAAGTTATCAAAAGAATCGTTATCGTTGTCTACATTATCAAAAAATCAAGCATCTTCAATTGATCAAACATTATCTTCTACTGTTCAGATGAACGATAATATGGAAAGTACGTCTGCGCATGTAGATAAGATGTCTATTTTGGCTCAGGAGTTAACACTCTTGTCCCAAGAAGGTGAGAAATTTGCAACTCAAACAACTCAATCCATGAATGATATAAATGTAGAAGTTAATGCGATTAAAGATGCAATTTCTATTATTGATCAAATTGCCTTTCAAACAAATATTTTAAGTCTTAATGCAGCGGTTGAAGCAGCAACTGCAGGAGAAGCGGGAAAAGGTTTTGCTGTTGTTGCCCAAGAGGTGAGAAATTTAGCAAGTAGAAGTGCCCAAGCAGCACAAGAGATTAAAAATCTCGTAGAAAATGCAACAAGTAAATCGAATAAAGGGAAAGATATATCAAGTAAAATGATTTATGGATACAATGAACTTAACAGCAAAGTAACTCAAACCAGTGAGATGATTGATCTTGTTGCCAATGCAACAAAGGTTCAAAAGAGTGTACTATCGGGGGTTACAAATACGCTTGAGCAACTTGATGAAAGTATCAGGGCAAACAGTATGTCTGCATCTAATGTGGAGAGTTTAACAAGTGATATAGATGAACTTTCAAGTAGTTTATTGCAAATTGCTTCAGATGCAAATTTTGATAAAAAGGTTAGGCTTCAGGTATGCGATAATAAATTAACAAACACTTTGAATACTTTTAAACTGGATCATATATTTTTTAAAGACAATGCTTTTTCAAAACTCAGCAGCTATACAAAATTTACTGTACCAAACCATCAGGAGTGTAAATTTGGACTATGGATTAAAGAACAAGAACAAAAACAGCAAGCATACACAAAAACAAAAAATTGGAATGAGTTGAAAGATACACATGAGATGGCACATAAAACGATACAAAAATACATCGATGCTAATGCTCAAGGTAAAAGTTTTGAAGAGTTATATAAAATAGGAATTGATACTGAGCGTTTTATAGGTAAAACTCTTCATAACATCGATCAAATTAAAATGGATCATTGTCAAACGCATAAAGATTCATAATTTTAAATTATTTAGGTTTTTATTGAAGTTGTGTTAGCAAAATAATTTAACCACTCCCTAAACTTTTTTTAGATATAATCGCCAATATTTACTAAATTTAATACTATTTTGGGAGTGATAATTTGATTACTTTAAAACAAGCATTGAGTCTATCTGCTGATGAGATAAAAGACTTCAGAGATAAATTGGCACAAAAAATCAACGATAATAAAGAATTGGGTGCTTATGTAGAGCAGCTTAAAGATGAAAATATTAATGTTTCGGGAGAGGGAATCCCTATAGCTATTAAAGATATTATAAATGTTAAAAACTGGAATGTAACATGTTGCAGCAATATCTTGCAAGGTTACATAAGTCCCTATGATGCCACGGTAATTGAAAATTTGCGAAAAGCTGGTTTGTCTCCATTTGGGCGAGCAAACATGGATGAATTTGCCATGGGGAGTTCAACAGAATCTTCATGTTATGGTAAAACTTTAAATCCTCATGACAGTACTAAAACACCAGGTGGAAGTTCAGGTGGATCCGCTGCGGCAGTGGCTGCTGGTTTAGCAATTGCAGCACTTGGAACAGATACGGGTGGGTCCGTTCGTCAGCCTGCTGCGTATTGTGGTTGTGTAGGGATGAAGCCTACGTATGGACGGGTTAGCCGATATGGAGTCACTGCATACAGCTCTTCACTTGATCAAGTTGGTCCTGTAACGCAAAATGTAGAAGATGCGGCAATATTGTACGATATTATCTCAGGGCATGATAGTAAAGATTCAACCAGTGCAAATGTTCAGTACAAACCTGTGGCGCCTAATCTTGATGCAAATAAAAAGCTTACTATTGCGGTGATTGATAATTTTATAGAAGAATCCTCACAAGAGATAAAAGAGGCTTTTGAGATTACCGTTGCTAAACTTGAGTCTGCAGGACATACAATTATTCGACGCTCCATGATGGATACAAAAAAACATGTAGCTTCATACTATATTGTAGCTACAGCAGAAGCCTCTGCAAACCTTGCACGATATGATGGTGTACGGTATGGAAATCGAAAAGGTGAGGGTGGACTCAAAGAGATGTATGTTCAAACTAAATCTCAAGGGTTTGGAGCTGAAGTGCAAAAACGAATTATGCTTGGAGCATTTGTGTTGAGTTCAGGATACTATGATGCTTATTACATCAAAGCACAAAAAGTAAGACATCTTATTAAAGATGATTATGAAGCAATTTTCAATGAAGCAGATTTGATTCTAAATCCGGTTGCTCCAACAACAGCACCAAAGTTTGGGGCATTTAAATCTTCACTTGAGATGTATTTAAGTGATGTTTATACAATCTCTGTAAACTTAGCTGGTCTTCCAGCTATTTCCGTACCGGTATCAAAAGATAGCAATAGTATGCCTATTGGTTTGCAGTTGATTGCTAAAGCATACGATGAACAAACATTGTTTGATGGAGCAATGAGCTTAGAAGCCGTCGTTCAATATAAAAATAATTAATAAATAAAAGGATAGCCAATGAGAATTAGAAAAAGAGCTTTAACATTTGAAGATGTATTATTAGTACCTGCTAAATCTGAAGTTTTACCAAAAGAGGTATGTTTAAAGACACAATTAACTAAAAATATTAGTTTAAATATCCCTTTTATTTCTGCAGCTATGGATACTGTTACAGAGCATAAAGCAGCTATTGCTATGGCTCGATTGGGTGGTATTGGTGTCGTTCATAAAAATATGGACATTGAATCTCAAGTGATGCAAATTAAAAAAGTGAAAAAAAGTGAAAGTGGGATTATCATTGACCCTATCTCAATTGGACCAGAGCAGACGCTTCAAGATGCCGAAGATATTATGAGTACGTATAAAATCTCTGGAGTTCCAGTTATTGATAAAAAAAATACACTTCTTGGTATTTTGACCAACCGTGATATGCGTTTTGTAAAAGATTTTTCACAATTGGCAAAAGATATAATGACACATATGCCATTGATTACAGGAGTTGAAGGTACAA
>JAYEFX010000207.1:0-8116 GCA_034658775.1 Campylobacterota bacterium | reverse complement strand
CATTGGTGAAGAGATAGGTAAAATAAAGTACGGCAATTCATTATTGTATTTTTCAAACGTTAAATCTTGCACATAATATACTTTTTGCTTGTCAAAACCAAAAGAGTTTTCTTTTGAAATTTCCAATTCAAGTGAGGCGATAAACGCTTCACATTTTTCATTTAACTCCTCTTGATCAATGGCATCAATTTTTGTTAATGCTATTGCAAATTTACGCTGTGATAAATGATCTGAAAATTTTGCCACTTCCTCTTTGAGAACTTTGTATTGTTCAATTGGATCTCTGTAGTTTGCCATATCAATCATGTACAATAGGTTTTGCGTTCGTTCAATATGTCGTAAAAACTCCAACCCTAATCCTCGGCCTTCACTAGCCCCATCTATAATTCCAGGAATATCTGCCATCACAAAAGAGTTGTAATCTCCAACTTCAACCACACCCAGTTTTGGTGTAAGTGTTGTAAATTCATAATTCGCAATTTGAGGTGATGCATTGGACAAGGTTGAGATCAATGTAGATTTTCCTACATTAGGATACCCCACAAGCCCCACATCAGCAATCAGTTTAAGTTCCAATCGAATCTCTAGCTCTTGACCAGGAAGCCCAGGCTGAAAATACGTTGGCACTTGATTTCGAGAATGTTTAAAACTTGTATTTCCAAGACCACCTTTACCACCTTCAAGTAAAGTGATCTCTTCACCCTCTTCTAAAAGGTCAAGAAGAACTTCATCCGTATTGTGATCAATGATTTGTGTTCCAGGAGGGACAACAAGCAGTAATGATTCACCTGATCGTCCTGTACAGTTGCTTGGCATTCCGGGTTGACCATTTTGCGCTTTTAATATGTGTCGTCCTTTGTACCATGATAAAGTATCGGTATTGTTGTCTACTCTAAATACAACATCTCCACCTTTACCACCAGCGCCACCGTCTGGTCCACCTTTGACAACAAATTTTTCACGACGAAATGATGAACAACCTGATCCACCCTTTCCAGAGTTAACCATAAAACGAACACTATCTACAAACATACTGTAACCCTTTTTGTATTAAACGCAAAAAGGGTACCAAGGAAAACCTTAGCACCCTTCATAAACGCTATAAAAATATCAACTTACGAAGCGTAAACTGAAACTTTCTTTCTTTTTTTATCTTTGATTTCAAATTTTACATCTCCGTCAATCAATGCATAAATTGTATGATCTTTACCAATTCCAACATTGTTCCCTGGATGAACTTTTGTTCCTCTTTGTCGAATGATGATGTTACCAGCAACTACTGATTCTCCACCATATTTCTTTACGCCTAATCGTCGTCCAGCTGAATCTCTATTATTCTGTGTACTACCTTGACCTTTCTTGTGTGCCATTGTTTCTCCTTAAGCTGCGATGCTAGTAATTCTAACTTTAGTGAAGCTTCTTCTGAAACCTCTTTTAAGTTTACTATCTTTTCTTCTTCTTTTTTTGTAAATGATCACTTTTTTATCTCGACCTTCTACAATAACCTCAGCAGTAACTTTAGCGTTTGCTACGTCACCACCAACTTTTAATTCACCATCGTTAATAGCGATAACTTCTGTGAATTCAATAACCTCTTTAGGCTCTTTGCTCAATTTGTCAAGATCTAAGATATCACCCTCTTGAACTTTATATTGCTTTCCACCAGATTTAATAATTGCGTACATGCTCTATTCCTCTAAATTCTCTTCTACTCTATCTAATAATTAATTGCTAGATTTTTTGTGAAGCGAATAATAGCTAACTTTAAATTAAATTAAGTTTAAGCTATTGCTCACTTATCTAAAAATTAGTGGCTTTTGCAACAACATCAATCTCAATCAGTACTCTTTTTGGCAATGTTTGAACCGCAACGGTACTTCGTGCTGGTTTATGATCTCCAAAAAATTCTGCAAACAGTACATTTACCAATCCAAAATCATCCATGTTGTCTAAAAATATATTGACTTTAATCACTTGTTCCACCGAAGATCCTGCGGCTTCTAAAACATGTCGTAAGTTCTCAAATACTTGTCGTGTTTGTTTTTTAACATCATTTTCAACCAAAGTCCCATCGGGTTTAAGTGCGATTTGACCTGAAGTATACACCAATTCTCCACTTACAATTGCTTGAGAGTATGGTCCAATAGCTGCAGGAGCGTTAGTTGTTTGAATATATTCCATTCATTATTTCCTTTTGTTTATTTAAATTAGATTGTACGAAACCAGTTTACCTGCTTTTAAATCTCGAATATTTTCTTTGATTTTACGTATTAGCAAGCTTGCTCTTTTTAAATTAAGCGTTTTATCCATACTGGCACTGTACAATTTTTGATTGTAGAAGTTTATCAAAAATCTTAATAATTGTTGCTTTAACTCCTCTTGAGTATACAAAATCAACTCCTCTTGTAAAAGAATGCCGCGCAGTTTTGGATTTTCTTTGTCGCTAAGAAGAAGTTTAAACTCCTCTTGATGATTTAAAAACATGCTTTCATCCACTATGTCCAAAACCATATCAATCATATTGGGCTGATCCAATACTGTTTTTATGATGCTCAGTTCGGCTATATCCACATGGGTCAACACCGTTTGAACATTCTTTGCACGGCTTTGTTGTTGTACGTGAACATGCTTCGTATTGATATTAAGCGCACTGGCCACGTATCTTGCATATTCATCTTGCAGTATGGGAGTGAGCGTCTTTAAGTATTCATTGACCTCTTTAAGGCAATGCTGCTTTTGTTCAGGAATATGGATATCGTAACGTGTAATAATCATATCAATCACAAAAGGGATAAAAGGTTTAGGTTGCGCAAACATATTCTCCAACTCTTTGATTTTTCCATCTTTTACCATATCAGCAGGATCCATTCCCCCTGCAAAAATCACCACTCCCCCTTCAAAGTTTGAGTGACTTAACATCACAGCGGCTTTAAGTGCTGCATTTAAACCTGGCTTATCACCATCATAAGCAACAATAACCTTAGGTTCACCCCGTTTTAAAAGAGGTAAGTGTTCTGCTGTTAATGCTGTACCCAAAGTCGCCACTGCTGTATCAAAACCAGCTTGATGCAACATAATCACATCAAGATAACCTTCAGTCACAATGATGCGTTGACGTTTGTAAATGCTCTCTTTAGCGATATGATATCCGTACAACAATCGAGATTTATTAAATACCTTAGTTTGAGGAGAATTAACGTATTTTGCATTATGTCCAGAGATGGTTCGTCCACCAAACCCAACGATTTTGGCATTTAGGGCATAAATAGGGAAAGTGATACGCTCTATAAAGCGTGCGTACAATCCATTTTGTCCCGTATCAATCACCCCTAGCTCTTTTGCATCCCCAAGATTGAGAAAATTGCTTTTCAAAAAATTAATTGTATCGTATGATTTTGGAGCGTATCCTATCTCAAACTTCTCAATGGAAGAGGAAGATATCCCTCTGCTTTTGATGTACTCTTGCACCACAACATTGCCTATAAACAACTTTTGATAATATTGATTGACTTTTTCAATGACTTGAATATCTTGCTTTTTTTGATGATTATTATCGTATTGCAAAGAAAAATTTACCATGGAAGCCAGTTTCTCTAAAGTTTCTGGATAGGAGAGTTTTTCATAATCCATCACAAACTTTATGCTATCACCTCCAACACCGCAACCAAAACAATGAAAAATTTGTTTTGCAGGACTTACCACCATCGAGGGCGTTTCTTCTTGATGAAAAGGGCAACAGGCCTTAAAATTGGCTCCAGATTTTTTTAATTCTATAAATTGTGAAACAATATCAACAATATCAAGATGTGTTTTAAGATTTTCTATGGAGTCTTTTGTTATCATAGCACGCATTATAGCAAATAAAAACCAAATCAAATTTAAAACATGAACTTAGCTTTTATTTGCTATTATACATAATATTTACATTAAGGCATAATTTTTTGGATGGACTATTTTTAGAGTATCGAGATCCTTTGTTTGGAATCATCGTACTGTTTGTATTTATTTTTACAGTTTCATTTCTAACGTATACCTACGGGACATACAAAGAGAAAAAAGCACGAAAAGAATACCGTAAACTGCTCAAACGATTTGAACTTGGAAACTTAAAAGATGAAGATTATGTCCATCTGTACACCACGTATAATCTCCCTTTTGATTCTATTTTACTTCTAGCATCAACATTTTTATACAAAGGGAAATACAACAAAGCGATCTCGGTGTATCTATCACTTCTAGAACATGTTGATGATCGAGTGAAAAAAGAGGAACTTTTGGAATTACTAGGATCAACCTACTTCAAAGGTGGATTTTTACAACGATCTAAAGAGATCTTTTTAAAAATACTTAAATTTTCACCGCGCAATAAAAAAGCACTGCATCACTTGCAACTTATCAATGAAAAGTTAAAAAGTTTTGACGATGTTGAAGAGGTGATCGCTGTTCTTCAAGAACTGGGAGAAAATGTACAATCTCAAAAAATCTATGTTACAACGCTTAAAACATTAAACGACCCTATTCTTTCATTTGAAAAAAAGTCCAATCTGCTGTTGCAGTTTCAAAAACAAAACAAAATGATTGAAAAATTGGTTATTCAATTTTTATTGAAATACAACAAAAGCTATTTTTGGGAAAATCTTGATCAATTTACACTAAAAAATTGTGAAGACTTATTATGGGAACAACCCCAAGACAGTGTTGATATAAATAAAATTCAAAACCACCCTTTCCTAAGTGAAATTTACACAGCAAAAGGTTATGTAAACTGCGCTAAACAAAGCGATAAGTTTGAGTTTAACCTACTTATAACCGTAGCGGATCGACAAGAGCAAGCAAAAGTGGATCTAAACTTTGAATACATCTGTTCATCGTGTAAATCTTTACACCCTATTTATGAATCCCGCTGTCCGCATTGTCAAAGTATTTTAACATTTAATACCAAACCCTATCTTACTAAAAGGCACACTTATGAAGAAAATTTTTCTTTACAGTGATGGTTCCAGCTTAGGCAATCCAGGCCCTGGAGGCTGGGGAACAATTTTACGCTATAATGACAAAGAAAAAGAACTCTTTGGAGCTGATCCCCACACTACGAACAACAAAATGGAACTTATGGGTGTCATTAAAGGGCTTGAATCACTTAAAGAGCCTTGCGAGGTTCATATCTACAGTGATTCTAGCTATGTGGTCAAAGCGATCAACGAATGGCTGGCAGGTTGGGCACAAGCAAACTTTAGACAAGGTACCGCTAAAGAGGTTAAAAATATTGATCTGTGGCGATATTATATGGAGGTTGCAAAACCACATACAGTATTTGCCAATTGGGTCAAAGGTCATGCAGGGCATGAAGAGAATGAACGTTGCGATAAACTCGCGTACAATGAAGCACAAAGGATAAAAAATAATGAATAATATAAAAAGTCTTGAAAAGTGTTTGGATTATCAGTTTAAAAATAAAGACCTGATACTCGAAGCACTTACGCATAAAAGTTTTAAAAAACCCTACAACAATGAGCGTTTGGAGTTTTTGGGTGATGCTGTTTTAAACCTTATTGTTGGGGAATATTTGTATCATAAATTTCCAGAATCAAACGAAGGTGAACTTTCAAAAATCAGAGCCTCTTTGGTAAATGAAAAAGGTTTTACTCTACTGGCAAATAAGATTAACTTAGGTGATTATATCTACATGTCAAGTGCAGAAGATCGAAATCAAGGACGATTTAAAGCCTCAATCTTATCTGATGCTTTTGAAGCAATTATGGGGGCTATTTATGTTGAATCTGGAATTGAAGCACTCAATCCTATCATATTAAAACTGCTTGAGCGAAGCTACAATAAAATAAATTTAGATGAACTGTTTTCAGACTATAAAACAGCACTTCAAGAGATCACTCAAGCCAAATTTGGAAACATACCTGAATACAAATTGGTACAAGCTTTTGGTCCAGATCATCAAAAAGAGTTTGAGATGGAGATTTATATTGATGGTCATTTGTATGGGAAAGCAATTGATAAAAGCAAAAAGCTTGCGCAACAAAAAGTGGCTAAAATTGCTCTGGATGAACTTAAAGGAAAACACTAATTATGAATACTTTTGGAGAAAAATTTAGATTCACCACCTTTGGAGAATCACATGGTAAGGCATTAGGGTGCATCATTGATGGGGTTCCTGCAGGTCTAGCCATAGATGAAGAGTTTATTCAAGCACAAATGGACAAACGAAAACCAGGAAAAAGTAAATTTGAAACAGCACGAAAAGAGAGCGATACTGTTGAGATATTAAGTGGCGTTTTTGAAGGCTTAAGTACAGGAACACCAATAGGCATGATCATCTACAATGAAAATCAAAAAAGTAGAGATTACACCAACGTAAAAGATCTGTTTCGTCCTGGACATGCTGATTTTACCTATTTTCATAAATATGGACTTCGTGATTATCGAGGTGGTGGACGAAGCAGCGCACGTGAAACGGCAGCACGAGTTGCAGCGGGTGCTGTTGCTCAACTGATGATTGCACAATTGGGAATCAAAGTACAAAGTGGTATTTGTGAGATAGCGGGTATCCAAGGTGAAGAACATGACTTTGAGTATGCGTCAAACAGCAACATCTTTGCTTTGGATCCAAACATGGAGATGAAACAAAAAAGTGCCATTGAGACAGCACTAAAAGAACACGATTCTGTTGGTGGTGTGGTATTCGTACGGGCTTCAGGTGTTCCTGTTGGATTGGGTGAGCCTATGTATCATAAACTTGATGGTCAAATAGCTTCAGCGATGATGGGGCTAAATGCAGTAAAAGCAGTTGAGATTGGTGATGGCATGGATGCAGCACGCAGTAAAGGAAGTCTCAATAACGATCAAATCACCTCCAAAGGTTTCAAAACAAATCACAGCGGAGGAATATTAGGAGGCATTAGCAACGGTGATGATATCATTACTAAAGTCTATTTTAAACCCACTCCCTCCATCTTTATCGAACAGCAAACCGTCAATGAGAAAAATGAAGACACCAACTATTTCTTAAAAGGGCGACATGATCCTTGTGTGGCTGTTCGAGGAAGCATAGTATGTGAAGCGATGATGGCATTGGTATTAGCCGATATGGTGTTGCTCAATATGAATTCTAAGATGGATACTATCAAAGCGGTGTACGATAAATAATCACACCGCTGTGCATTGATCTTCAGTCCATTGAATAATTTTCCATTGCCCATCAAATGTTTCAACTATTGCTGTACAAGATTCTACCCAATCACCACAATTTAGATACTCTATTCCATTTATATTTCTCATGTCGGCTTTGTGTATATGTCCGCATATGACACCATCATATTTTTTTCTTTTTGCATGTTTTGCAAGTATTATTTCAAAATCAGAAATAAAACTTACAGATTTTTTTACATTGTCTTTTACATATTTTGATAATGACCAATGTTTTTTAATTTTAAAAAGTTTATAGATTTTATTTATGAGAAAATTTACATGAAGAATGAAATCATATCCATAATCACCTGCAACAGCAACCCATTTTTTTGTCATGGTTACCATATCAAAAAAATCTCCATGAGTGATGAGATATCTTTTCCCATTTATCCCTATATAATCCATTTCATTTTTTATCTCTATGCTTTCACCCAAAAGTAGTGGTGCGAAGGGTCTTATAAATTCATCGTGATTTCCAGTGATAAAATGAACTTGTGTACCTTTTCTAGCTTTTCGTAAGATTTTTTGAACTACATCTGAATGGGATTGATACCATTTAAATTTTCTTTTTATTGCCCATCCATCAATAATATCACCAACTAAAATAAGGTTTTCCGATTCATGCTCTTTTAAAAACTCTAATAACTGTTCTGCTTGGGAGAATTTTGTACCTAAATGTACATCTGAAATAAATATTGTTTTGTAATCCATTCCAGATTATAGACAAGATAAATGTCCATTTGGTTACATAAGGATTAAAAAATATTTTAATGCTTGTTAGTGTAAACTATTTTCCCAAACAAAAAGAACCAAACATCACGTCCAGCATCTGAGTATGTTCATACGGTCTGGTGATATTGGAGATGCTTTCTAGTGCCTCATTGATATGATGTGCAAAAAACTCTAGTTCTCC
>JAYEFX010000206.1:0-1598 GCA_034658775.1 Campylobacterota bacterium | reverse complement strand
ATCAACAACAACTTAACAAAGCAAAACTGCATGGAGATTTGCCCCTTGGGATTGAGATCGTTATACCTGATATACACGAAGGAGAGATATTGTGGAGGGATGAACTGCATGAGATGATTGAACACAGTGTAAAATTTGATTATTCTATGTTTCCTCCTAATAAACGCTACTTATGGCAAGGTGTAGCACTGCCTAGTTTAAGTGGAAATCAGCTTAAACTTATTATTGCTATTGATTCCTCTGGTTCGATTGATGATGAACTTTTGGGTTTATTCTTGAGCGAAGTAGAGTCGATCATGAACAATTTTGAAAATTATGTGATAGATTTAGTTATTGGTGATGCAAAGGTTCAAGAACACAGTGTATTGTACCCTGGAGATACCATCAACCCTAGATTAAAAGGTGGAGGTGGAACCAATTTTGAAGCGATATTTGAATACATACAAAATGAGATTATGGATCCATCTTTAGTATTGTATTTTACAGATGGTGTTGGTACTTTTCCAAAACAGAGGTACAACTTTGATACGATTTGGGTAATGAACGATGAAAATATTGAAGTGCCATTTGGAGAAAAACTACTCTTAAAAAGATCAAATTAGACTAAACTATTCCTTTTTAAAAGGAAACAAAGATAGATAAATTTTAGACAAACCCCCATAACTATTGACATTGTTAAAACTTTTTGGTACAATACGCGTCCATAAAAATGGTAAGGATGCAAAAAAATGTAGACCTTATGAGTTCTTTAAAGGAAAAAAATGGAAAAAATTAGATTAAAGTTAAAAGCTTACGATCACAGAGTTTTAGATCGTGCTGTTGCTTCTATAGTAGAAGCTGTTAAACGAACAGGTGCAGAACTTAGAGGGCCAATTCCGTTGCCAACTAAGATGCGAAAGTATACTGTTTTGAAGTCACCGCATGTTAACAAAGATGCTCGAGAACAGTTCGAGATCAGAGTTCATAATAGATTGATTGATATTGTTGCTGCAACGCCAGACACAGTAGATTCATTGATGAAACTTGACCTTGCTCCTGAAGTAGATGTTGAAGTTAGATCAATGGGTCAAGAATAGAAGAAAGGGTAATATAGATGGAATTCATAGTTGAAAAAATCGGTATGTCAAGAACAATTACTGTTCCTGCAGTACCTGTTACACTTTTAAAAGTTCTTGAAACTAAGGTTTGTGAAGTTGATGAAAATGGTGTAGCGGTTGTTGCTTACAGTTCTGGAAAGAAATTCAATAAAACAATTGAAGGTCAACAAAACAAGTACAACTTAAGCAAAGAGTTTAACAGAATGGCAACATTAAATGTAGCGAATACTGAAGCTGGAGATTTAGATGTATCTGGTTTAAGTGAAGCGAGTTTATTACAAAGTTCATTTAACACTAAAGGTAGAGGTTTTGCCGGTGTTGTTAAAAGATGGAACTTTGCAGGTGGACGAGCATCTCATGGACATAGAATGGGTCGAAGAACTGGTTCTATTGGTAATGCAGAATGGCCAGGTCGAGTTCAGCCCGGTAAAAAAATGCCAGGTCACTATGGTAACACTTTAAACACAGTTAAAAATGATGTTGTATCATTTGATGCCCAAA
>JAYEFX010000205.1:0-8166 GCA_034658775.1 Campylobacterota bacterium | reverse complement strand
TCGGACAGATTTATTTATAAATACAGTTTCAATACAAATATAACGCAAGAGCAAAACAATAATCTTGATATAAAATTTAAAGATAAAGAGAACTATTTTTTATTTAATTTTAATCAGCAAAATCTTCTAGACAAATCACAAGTAAAATCAAATGAATTTATTGAATTATTATCTAAAATATTAAAAAACTTTACAAACAATATAAAAGGGTTATTGGATGAACTGGATAAGTCCAATTCATTTCAAGCATACATTTGGCTTCTTTTTTTCTCGTTTGCCTACGGTGTAATACATGCAATTGGTCCAGGTCACGGTAAAAGTTTGATTAGTAGTTATTTTTTAGCCCAAGACAGTTCTCATCTGAAAGCCTTAGGAATGGCAAGTTTAATAGGTGTCGTGCATACCTTTAGTGCATTTATTTTAACTTTTGTGATATATTACAGTGTCAATTCATTTTTGGGAAGCTATTTTGATGATGTAGAGGCAATCACTACAAAAATAAGCGCCATTATCATTATAGCCATAGCTTTATTTTTGATTTACAAAAAAATAGAAAAGCACAAAAGTAACTGTGGATGCGGTGGTTGTAAAACGCACTCTACAGATATTGGTGTGATTTTAAGTGCTGGGATAGTTCCGTGTGCAGGTACGGTTACAATTTTTATCTATACGATGAGTTTAAATCTATATTTTATAGGATTTTTAAGTGCAGTTTTTATGAGTTTGGGCATGAGTTTGATTATCTATATTACCGCGCTTCTAAGTATAAAAATAAGAGATAAAGCATCTTCAAATACAACGTTAATTAAATTTTTCGAATACGGTAGTTTGGTTTTTATTTTATCTTTAGGAGTAATATTACTTATTGTATAAATTTGTTATAATCTTTTTATGAATATAAATGAGATAATAAAAAACAAAAACATAAAACTGACAACAGCAAGATTGGAGTTGTTAGAGATACTAATAGCCGCAAATAAACCCCTTTGCTATGATGATATAAAAGACAGTATTAAGATGGATAAAGCAACATTTTATCGAAATACATCAAAGTTTGTAGATGAAAAAATCATCAGTAGTTTTGAATCCAATGATAAAAAAAGATATTTTGCATTTGAAACAAATATACATCCACACTTTATATGCAACTATTGCAACACCATTGAGTGTATAAACGATTTTAAGGCAATTGCTTTGGAAAATCATACAATCGAAAATATTATACTTAAAGGCAGATGTAAAAATTGCATGTAACAGTTTGCTTAGATGGATACAATAAAAGGAGATGTGTTTCTATTGCTCCAGTAGTGGCATAAAGCTTCGTAAAGCTAAAACGGCCACTAACGCTGCTCCTAATACTGTGTAGGAGTTATATTGGTAGTTTGCGTCTCTTTTATCTAAAAAATAAAGTCGAACATAAAATAATCCAACCATGATAAAAAGTGCCATGGGTATCTCTATTAGATTTCCTAAACTTTGTTCACCATAACCTAGAAAAGTTAATATTACCCAAAATACAACCACCGCTACAGGAGCTAAAATATCACTCCAAAACAAAGCATTGCGTTGTTTAGCAGCAGCACTAGCAAAGCTTGCTAGTACAAAATAAACAACAACTGAAACAATCAGATACGTAGTCATCTTATTTAAAGAGTTTTGATCCAACACGGATCATGTTTGAGCCACACTCAATAGCCAATTCAAAATCACTGCTCATTCCCATTGAGCAGATGGTTGCACCATCTTTTTGCAAAGAGGTGAAAATATCATGAGTTTTAATAAAACTTTCTTTAATGATGGTTTTATCTTGCGTGTGTGCACCAATGCTCATCACCCCTTTTAGTTTAATGTTCGGGCACTCTTGTTGTATTTTATCGTAGATTTTGATTGCATCTTGGGGCATTACCCCAGATTTGGAATCCTCTTTGGCGCTGTTTATTTGTAATAAACAGGACATTTTTTGACTTTTTGCTTCAAGTTTTTTATTGAGTTCAAGTGCCAATTCCATGCTGTGTAAAGATTGCATTAAAGAAGGGCGAAGATCAATTAGATTATTAATCTTGTTTTTTTGTAATGAACCAATAAAATGCCACTCAAGAGGATATTCATCAAGTGCAGAAGATTTCTCTTTGAAGTCTTGAACTTTATTTTCACCAAAAGCCCTTTGTCCTGCATTGTATAAAGTTTCAACATCACTGCTTGTGCTGTATTTGCTAACTGCAACAAGTTTCACAATATGATGCTTGCTCAAATCAATACGCGCTTTTTCAATCGCAGTGATCATCTCATCGAGATTTACAATTGCTTGTTCTTGTGTCATTTTAACTCCTAATTATTAATTAATCGTACAATATCGTTGTACATACCTAAACTCATTAATCCAGCTAGAATCACCCAGCCACTAATGGTTAAGTAGATTAAAACTTTTTCACTTGGTTTTCTCCTAGTAGCAATCTCATAAAGATTAAACATTATATGCCCACCATCAAGTGCGGGAATGGGCAAAAGATTAAGTACTCCAAGGTTAACTGAGATAAGTGCCATAATAGTAAACAGTGCAATAATTCCACTTTGGGAAGCATCACTGATAACTTTTCCTATAGTGATCACTCCACCCACTTCAGAGCTTGGTATAATTCCTTGGATCATTTTTTGAACACCAAGAAAAATCATTTTACTTGATTCATAGGTTTTATCGTATGCATAACCAAACGCATCGCTAAAAGAGTAGTGCACGACCACAATTTTACGCGCTGGCGCAATACCTATCATCATCTTCTGAATTTTCTCTCTAAACATATTTTGAGAATCACTCATATGTGGACGAATCACTTTTCGTAAGACTTTATTGTCTCTTTTAATGATAAACTCCATTGCACCATTAGAGTGTTTGATAATTTTGCTTAAATCGTTCCATGTTCGAATAGGCTGTTGGTTGATTTTAAGAATTTCATCATTGATATTCAATCCTGCTTTTTGCGCAGGTGAATTGTCCAACACTTTACCAATAGTAGGAGACAAAGCATTGCTTCCCATAAGCGCAATGGCAAAATACAGCACAGTTGCCAACGCAAAGTTAGCTCCTGGACCTGCAAGTAAGATAACAATTCTTCTCCAAGGATTCAAAGCATTGTAGCTATCACTATCGCCATTTCTTGCCGCAGGATTCATATCATCCTGCCCCTTCATTTTAACGTATCCCCCAAGTGGTATCAAAGAGATGCTCCATTGAGTCCCCTTCCACATTTTTGTGTACAGTTTTTTACCAAAACCTATGGAAAATACATGCACTTTAACGCCAAAATATCGAGCAGCGGTAAAATGACCTAATTCGTGAATGAAAACCAGTACGGACAGTACCAGTAGAAAACTAATTGTACCCATTAATTAAAAAATTCCTTTATATATTCATACCCAGAATACAGCGTCAAAATAACGGCAATCCAAAGTAGAGTAGTGGCGTATGGCCAATTCATGATTAAAAAACCAATGGCTATCATTTGAACTACCGTTTTTACTTTACCCGCCATGGTAGAAGCCACACTCTTACCTTGAGATACAGCCATTACACGAAGTCCTGTGATAAAAAATTCACGCGTAAGTATTAAAAATACTGCCCACGCACTTGCGCGATCAAGCATCATAAGACCTAAAAAACCAGCCAGCATAAGCATCTTGTCTGCCAATGGATCTATGATGGCACCCAATTGTGTCATTTGATCCCAAGTTCGAGCAATGTAACCATCAAAAAAATCCGTAATAGAAGCAATGACAAATACTAATCCAGCAAAATAATCGAGCCAGCTTGGATGCCAAGAGGCAAACAATGCATTGTCTCTATCAATAAGCAACCACAACATTAAAGGGGCAAGAAGTATTCTAAAAGCTGCTAAAATATTGGGTAAATTTAAATTTTTTTGTGTTTGTATCATTATTTTTTGAACGTGGTTCCACCATCAACAATAAGCGTACTACCTGTAATCCAACTTGCTTCATCACTGCATAAGAAATAACATGCATTGGCCAAATCTTCAGGTTGCCCCATTCGATCAAGCGGAGAGAGTTCCGCAGTTTTGGCAACCACCTCTTCATAATTTGAAAATGCACGAAGTGCATCTGTTTCAATTGGTCCACCACTAACTGCATTTACTCGAATACCTAAGGTTCCAAGTTCTGTAGCTGCGTATCTCACCATAGCTTCAACCGCTGCTTTATTAGTACCATGACCCGCATAGTTTTGAATGTAAACCAAGTTTCCAGTAGAACTAAGACTAACCATCGCTCCTCCACCAACTTTTTCCATCCGTTTTGCTGCTTGTTGAGAACAACATACAAAAGCATCAACAGTAGCTGTATAGATATTATTAAGGCCTCTTGGTTTAAGCTTCATGTATTTAGCGTATCCACCCACAACAGCTCGACCATAAATCATCGCATTTGAGATAAAATAATCCACACGTTCAAAATCTTTATCAATTTCTAAAAATAACTCTTTAGCCGTTTCGGGTTCTAAAATATTGTAAGGGTAATAACGAGCCTTGATGCCGTACCTTGCCTCCAAATCTTCAGCAATTTGCTTGGCTGCCTCTTCATCTGAGTTGTACGTAAACGCAATATTAATTCCCTCTTTGGCAAATCTGTAAGCACATGCTTTCCCAATACCTTTTGTTGCCCCAGTTATAACCAGTGTTTTATTACTCAATGTTGATCCTTATTTGATGATATCGTATTTTGTTAATACTTGTTCAAGTTTTTTCATGTTTTCTTTACTAGGAGCTGTAAGTGGCAGTCTATATTCTAAAGTATCAATAAGACCAGCTATGTACATAGCCGCTTTGATTGGAATAGGGTTTGCTTCACAAAACAGTACTTTGTTTAAAGGATAAAGCATGTTGTTGATTTGTCGAGCTTCTTCAATATCCCCTCGTTGAGCAGCATGAATCAATTCTGATTTCAGATTTGGCAAAATATTAGCCGTAACTGAGATACATCCGCTAGCACCTTGCGCCATCATTGGAAAATCAATAGCATCATCACCACTGATTACAGCAAAGTCTGGAGCGTTAACCAAAAGTTCAATGGTTCGCTCCAGACTGCCTGTAGCTTCTTTAACTGCATATATGTTTGATACATCATTATACAATCGAACAGCAGTTGCTGCTTCAATATCAACCATGGTTCGACCAGGTACGTTATACAACATCACAGGAATCTCAACTGCATTGGCAATGGCTTTGTAGTGTTGATACAATCCCTCTTGTGTAGGTTTGTTATAATATGGAGAGATGGATAAGATACCATTAGCACCAACTTCTTGAGCATAACGAGCTAGCTCAGTTGCTTCATTTGTACAGTTGCTTCCCGCACCTGCGATTACATTTGTGTTTGTACCTTTACACGTTGCAACGGCTATTTCAATACATTCTCTATGTTCTGCATGACTTAATGTTGGACTTTCACCTGTGGTTCCTACAGGTACTACGGTATCAATTCCTTGTGCAATTTGTCGTTTAATTAAAGACTCATAAGTATTTACATCAAGTTTTCCATTTTTAAATGGGGTAATAAGTGCGGTCATTGCACCAATTAAATCATTCATTTTTCTTCCTTTTTTAATATAATTGTTGTTGAATTTTTCTTGGTTAAATATCGTTTTGACACCGCAACCAAATCTTTTAGTTTTAATTTTTCAATATCCTCTTCATAGCTAAATAAAGGTTCAATATTTCCACGAACAAAGTAGCTACCATATAAGCTAGCAACGCTAGATGAACTCTCCAATGAAAAGATAAAATCAGCCTTGGTATTGATCTTAACCTTGTCCAAATCTTTTTGAGTAAATTTTTCAGCTTTTAAATCTGCAATAATTTTCCACAACTCTTTTTTTACTTTAGTGGCTTTTACTCCTGGATTGCAAACTGCTGTAAACATAAAAATACCAGGATCTTTTGTCTCCATATTGTACCCGTACACAGAATTTACCAATTGTTTTTCATCAACCAATATCTTTTGTAAAATACTGCTTTTACCTGAACTTAGCATTTCGCTTAAGGCGCTCATGGCTACTTGGTCTTTATGTTCAAAATTTGGAATATGAAATGCAATTGAGATCATCTCAACTTGAGAATCTTTATACACAACTACACTTTTCTCACCATCTTGAGTAGGTTCAACCATATGCACACGCTTTGGGATCTCTTTTGTATTTTCAATTTTTTTAAAATATTTTTTTGTTAATGCAAAAATATCTTTTTTATCAATATCTCCACTGATAACCACAATAGCATTTTTAGGTTGATAATACGTACTGTGGAAATCTCGGATATCTTCAATTGTCCAGTTTTTAATATCGTTCATAAAACCAATAGGTGTCCAATGATAAGGATGATACAGATACATATTGTTAAACATTCTAAATTGCATATAACCCATTGGGTTGTTATCTGTTCGCCATCGTCTCTCTTCGGTTACGACATCTCGTTCGGGTTGAAACTCTTCATCTTTTAAGGTTAAATTTTGCATCAGTTCTGCAAACAACTCTAAAGATTTACTGGCATTTTTACTGCTTGATTTGATGTAGTAATGCGTATAGTCAAAACCTGTACTGGCGTTGTTAACACCACCAAAACCTTTTACAATGGTATCAAATTCACCGGCTTTTAATTTTTTTGTTGATTTAAAGTTTAAATGTTCAAGCATGTGTGCTATCCCACTTTTCCCCATCACTTCGTTTCTACTACCAACTTTGTAATAGATATCTGTACTGATTACATTGGTATCATTTTTCATGGGAATGGCAACAATTTGCAAACCATTTTCCAATGTTTGTGTATAGTATTTTGGTAGGCTACTGGCCATTATTACTCCTGAAAATAGTATTAAAGTTAAAATTTTAAACATCATTATACTTTTATTTGAAATCTGCGCCAATTGCTTGGCTAATATGTGTGTATCCATCTTTTTTCAACAAACGTGCCAATTCATTATTGATGTTAGCACACATGCTTGGACCTTTAAAGATCAAGCCTGAGAGTGACTGAACCAAAGATGCCCCAGCTTTTATTCGTCGGTATGCTTCTTGAGCATCTGAAATTCCACCTACGGAAATCAGTATGGTTTTATCGTGCAACTCACGCCCTAATGCTTTGAAAAGAGTATAGGATTTATTTGCCAATACAGCACCACTAATTCCACCAAATGATTTGGGATTAGACAACAATGAATAATCAGTTGTAGTATTTGTAGCAATAATACCATCTGCACCACTTTGAATAGCTGTCTTACATAGATCCAGTGCAACATCCACTTCCATATCGGGAGCAATTTTAAGCAAAATAGGCTTGCTGGTAATCTCTTTGGCCATAGTAAAGAGCTCTTTAATGAATGCTTCATTTTGCAAATCACGAAGATTTGGAGTGTTTGGACTGGAGATATTAATAACCAAATAATCACAAATATCCCTAAAGTCTCGAATCAATGTTTTATAATCATTAAGTGCATCACTTTGGGGGGTGAGCTTATTTTTTCCAATGTTTGCTCCAACTGGAATAGAAGCAGGGTAGACTTTAGACAGATTTTTGACAACAACGGCTGAACCTTTATTGTTGAATCCCATTGCATTTTGAATTGATTCTTCTTTTGGAAATCGAAACAATCGAGGCTTTTCATTACCCTCTTGTGGTTTTGGTGTCATGGTTCCAATCTCTGTAAAACCAAAGCCTAGTGCGGGCATGCTTTGAATCATGGTTGCATTTTTATCAAATCCAGCACCCAAACCTACAGGATTTTTAAACTCAACACCAAACAGTTCTTGAGTAAGTACACAATTGGTTACATAGTTCTTTTCAATCATCTTGTTTTGCAAAGTGCAACAATACGGAAGAAGTCTCAACCCACATTCCGCAATACCATGTGCGGTCTCAGGATCAAATTTAAACATAATATTTTTTATCGTTGAGTAGTTAATCATCTGGTCATTTCCTTTTAATTCGCGATTATACTATAAATTTGCTAAATTATAAAGTCGTTGATATTCTTGGCAGTTTTCTAAAAGTTCTTTTTCAGTTCCATTACAGATAATTTTTCCCTCTTTGAACACTAAAATTGTATCCGCATCTTTGATGGTACTTAATCGATGTGCTATAACGAAAGTAATTTTATCTTTAG
>JAYEFX010000204.1:0-8208 GCA_034658775.1 Campylobacterota bacterium | reverse complement strand
TTTGAGACTTTTCGATACTCTTGATGCGGTTACGCAGTTCTAATGCTTCTTCAAAACGAAATTGTTCACTGTAGTCTTCCATTTTGTTGTGAAGTAGGGTAATGAGTTTATTTTTATTGTTTAAAAGATGTAAGGCTTGATCTACTATTTTGGCGTACTCTTTCTTGGAAATTTTACCTTCACATGGGGCTAGACATTTTTTTATTTGATAAAATAAACACGCTTTTGCACCCTTAACACAACTCTTTTTTTGCACAAGTGGGAGGATGTCATAAATTGAATCCAACATATCTTTAGCACCAATAGAATAAGGGCCATAGTATTTTATGTGGGATCCTTTTAAAATCTTTCGTGTAATCTCTAAACGTGGAAAATCCTCTTTTGCATCAACGTAAATATAGGGATATGTTTTGTCATCACGAAGCAAAATATTGTACTTTGGTTTAAGTTGTTTTATCAGTGAATTTTCCAAAATTAATGCATCATTTTCACTGGGTGTGATAATGTAATTCATGTCGCTAATTTCACCTACCATTTTATGAATACGTGGTCCAAGTTTTGCAGCAGCTGTAAGATTTGGTGTAAATTTAAAATAGCTTTTAACTCTATTTTTAAGATTTTTAGCTTTTCCTACGTACAGTAATCTTCCATCTTTATCAAAATATTGATAAATGCCACTTAGTGTTGGAAGTTTTTTGAGTTTTTGTTCCAAGATCATCGTTTTATTCTTTGATAAAGGAGGATAAAAAACAGTATGCCCAAAGTGTCAAATACAATATCATCCAATCCAAAGACACGGTTGGGTAAAAAGTATTGAAAACATTCAATTGCAGTACCGTAAATGAACATGTAAAATAAAGTTAATTGAGTTGAAAGTTTTATCCCATGAATGAGAAAAAAAGATAAGGTAAAAAATGCGATAAAATGATTAAGATGATCACTTAGCGATGCAATAGGAGGCAAAGCGTTGTAATTTGGTAAGAAAGAGATCAAAGAGATGGTTATAAGCATCATTAAAAATGTAAGATGATAGGCATAGCTTCTAAGCATGATCTTCCTTTAATTGACAATGCAATACAAAATCAATCACTTTTTTATCGCTCATTTCACAAGGTTTAAGTAAACCTTTAGCAATGGTTGTAAAATAGTTTCCGCTTACTACATCATTGCCACAAAGTTGTTTAGCGTAAATTTTAATGATTTTATTATGGGCATAGCCGTGTTTTGTAACTAAATATGTGTGACTATTATACTGTACGTAAAATGAATTAAATGGAAAATTTAAAATCTTTTCTCTGAAAATTTGATCTTTGTTCATAATGTGACTTTGATGAGAAAAATTTATTTTGAAGTGGAGCGGGAGACCGGACTCGAACCGGCGACAATCTGCTTGGAAGGCAGAAGCTCTAGCCAACTGAGCTACTCCCGCATTTTTTGGCTGGCAGAATTATAGACTAAGTAGTATTAAAATTAGCTAAAATATTGATTAAATTGTATAAAATATAACGACACTTTTATGACACTATTAATGGATATACTTAAGATTAGTAAATATTAAAATAAGAAGAAAATATGGATATAAATAATACAAATATACAAGAGATTATCCAACTTAATCAAGAGTTGGATAGTATTGTTAAAGATTTTGATAAATATGTAATTGCATCAAGAACAGACTTAAAAGGCAATATTACATATGCGAGCAATGCATATCAAAAAATTTCTGGTTATTCACAAGATGAATTACTTGGTAAGCCTCACAATATTGTACGGCACCCTGATATGCCAAAAGAGGCATTTGAAGATATGTGGAATACAATAAAAAACGAAAGAATATGGAAAGGTGAAGTTAAAAATTTAAGATCCGATGGTACATTTTATTGGGTTTTGACAAATGTAAGTCCTCATTATGATAAAAATGGAAAGCATATTGGGTACAGTGCAATACGGCATGATATTACAGATCAAAAAAGAGCTGAAGAGTTGAGTAAACAACTTGAAGAGTTAAACAATAGTTTGGAGGAACAAGTTTTAACACGAATTGCAGAGGTGCATGCATTAAATGAAGAGATAAAAGAGACACAAAAAGAAGTTGTTTTTACAATGGGTGCTATAGGAGAAGCTAGAAGTAAGGAAACAGGAGATCATGTAAAGAGGGTTGCCCAGTATTCTGAAATATTGGCTTTGGCGTATGGTTTGAGTTGTGAAGATGCAGCACTATTAAAAGAGGCCAGCCCTATGCACGATATTGGCAAAGTGGCGATTCCGGATTCTATTTTAAATAAGAATGGTAGATTAACCCCTGAAGAGAAAAAGATTATGAATACCCACGCAACACTTGGTTTTGATATGTTAAAAAACTCACAACGTGAATTGCTCAAAGTTGCTTCAAGTGTCGCACATGATCATCATGAAAGATGGGATGGTACGGGTTATCCACGAGGCATTAAAGAGGAACAAATTAGTATATATGGACGCATTACCGCTGTTGCAGATGTATTTGATGCACTGGGCAGTTCTCGTGTGTATAAAAAAGCATGGAAAGATAAAGATATCTTTACGATGTTTGAAGAGGAAAAAGGGAAACACTTTGAGCCTAAACTGGTGGATCTTTTTTTTGAAAATTTAGAGGATATTTTAGCAGTGCGTAAAAAGTTTAATAATTGAAACAACTTTATAGAATAATATTATTGAGTTTGATGTTTTGTCACATCAATCTGCATGCAAAAACTTTAGAAAAAATCTCTCTTCAACTGCAATGGTTGGATCAATACCAATTTGCTGGCTATTATATAGCTAAAGAGAAAGGATTTTATGAAGAGGTGGGCTTAGATGTTCAAATCAACAAATATAAATATGGAATCAATACTATAGATGAAGTGATGAATCAAAAATCGACTTATGGAATAGGACGATCATCACTCATAATAGATAAAAGTAAAGGTAAAGGTGTAGTGATTATCAATGCGATTTTTCAATCTTCACCTTTGGTATTGCTTGCTTTAAAAGACTCCAAAATAAAAACTGTGGAAGACTTTTTTAATAAACGCATAATGAGTACATCCGATGCATCTTCTACAGCATCAATGTATGCTATGATGAATCGATATGGAATAAATGAATACGATATGATTATGCAAAAGCACTCTTTTGACATCAATGACTTGATTAATAAAAAAACAGACCTTATGGCTTCATATACTTCTAATGAACTTTTTATATTAAAAGAAAAAGGGATTGAACATACAGTATTTGATCCAAAAGATTATGGTTTTGATCTGTACAGCGATATTTTATTTACAAGTGCACATGAGGCAAAAAACAATCCTCAGCGTGTGGTGCGATTCTCTGAAGCGACATTGCGTGGATGGAAGTATGCATTTGAACATATTGATGAAACCATTAAATTAATTCAATCTAAGTATAACAGTCAAAAGAAAAGTTACAAAGCACTTGAGCATGAAGCTACTACATTAAAACAACTGGCGTATTACAAAACAGAAAAACTGGGAGATATAAATGTTAATAAAGTTAAAAGAATTTTTGACTTGTACAATGTTTTGGGCTTGGTAGAACAAAAAATAGATATGCTAAGTTTGCTGTTTGATGCAAACGGACAAATAAAGCTTGATTTAAATGATAAAGAGATTGCCTATCTAAAAGAACACCCTGTTATCAAAGTACATAATGAAACCAATTGGCCTCCATTTAATTTTAATGTAAATAAAGAGGCAAGAGGTTTTTCAATTGATTATATCAATTTATTAGCGAAAAAACTCAATATCAAGGTAGAATTTATTTCAGGATACAGTTGGAATGAGTTCATGAAAATGTTGCCCAGTTCGGATCTTGATCTGATTATTAATATTGCAAAAAATGATACTAGAGCCAAAACCATTGCCTTTACTTCCTCTTTTTTTAATGTTAAAAATGCAATTTATGTCAATCAAAACAATCAAATATTTAATGATGTGAATGATTTAATTGGTAAAACAATTGCCATGCCAAAAGGATTTTTTACACAAAAGTTTTTTGAAAAATACTATCCTGATATTAAACAAATATTAGTTAAAGATTCTTTAGAAGCTTTAAAAATGCTCTCTTTAGGTAAAGTTGATGCAACCATTGGAAAAAAAGTTGTAATGGATTATATAATAGAAAACAATGCTATCTCCAACGTATTGGTAGGGCAATTTTTAGAAGATGAGCGTACGGTTAGCCATATACGACTTGGGGCATCTAAAGAGGATCAGATTTTAATTGATATTTTACAAAAAGTACAAAACAGTTTAAAATACAATGAGGTACAAAAATTAAGAGCCAAATGGTTTAGTGTCAAAACAAAATTAAATGGAAAGAGATTGCAATTAAGCCAAAAAGAAAAAGCGTATTTGTATACTAAAAAAGAGGTAACGGTATGTGTGCAAAAAGATTGGTTGCCTTATGAGGGATATGATCATGAAAAGTTTATAGGGATCTCTGCAGATTTCATCCGTTTGTACATGAAAAGGTTGGCATTGGATGTCAATGTTATTGTGGCAAAAGACAGTATGGATTATCTTGATATGTTAAAAAATAGACGTTGTGATATTAAGCCAATGATAGGAGCATATATTTTTGAAGAGAAACCTTTTGTGAAAACTCAAAATTATTTACATGATAGCGTAGCTCTTGTGACACGTATGGAACAGCCTTTTATTCAAGATTTGGCTACATTAAATCAAACTGTTTTAACAATAAAAGGAAACAAACGATTTAATATGTACATAGAGAAAAAATATCCAAATTTAACAATTGATAAAGTTGAAAATATTAATGCAGCATTGGATATGGTTGCGAATAAAAAGGCATTTGGGTATCTTGGGACATCCTTGGTTGCTTCAAATTATATTCAAGAAAAATATTCAAATGAATTAAAAATTGTAAACAGTTATGTACGATTTGATTATGGCTTGGGTGTTATTGATAGTGATCCGATGCTTTATGAGGTAGTAAAGAAATCGATGGATGCTACTTCAAAAGATCAAAAACGAAAAATATTAAACAGTTGGGTTGCTACAACCGTAGATAAAAAAGTTGATTACATGTTTTTATGGCAAATGGTTGGTGTCGTTATGGTGTTGTTGGCAATTTTTATTTACAAAATTATACTTACATCAAAACATAATACAGAACTGGAAAAACAAAAAAATATTGTTGATCAGTTAAATAAAAATCTTGAATTAAGAGTAAAAGAAGAGGTGCATGAAAATCAACTCAAAGATCAGCAACTTTTTGAACAGTCACGATTTGCACAAATGGGAGAGATGATAGGCATGATCGCTCATCAATGGAGACAGCCATTGGCAGCCATCAGTTCTACAACCATTAACCTACAAATAAAATTAGAGCTTGAACACTATAATTTGTCTTTGATTAAAGATCAAGAAAAGTGTGTACACTATTTTAAAAAAGAGTTGGCTGATATTGAAGATTATGTGCATGTTTTAACCCATACTATTGATGATTTTAGAAACTTTTACAAACCCAATAAAGAGGCCAATGAAGTAAATATTAAAGAGCCAATTGTAAAGGCATTGAAAATCATCAAAGCAAGTTTAATATCCGATGATATTACATTGATAGAGGAGTATCACAGCAAGACAGAACTTAAACTCTTTGATAGTGAATTGATGCAGGTATTTTTAAATATAATAAAAAATGCCCAAGATAATTTTAAATCTCAAGATATACCCAAAAAAGAAATTTTAATTCGTACAACGGATGAATCAGAAGGTATTAAAATAATGATTTGCGATAATGGTGGGGGTATAGATCAAAATGTTGTGCCTAAAATTTTTGATCCTTATTTTTCTACAAAAGATAAGAAAAATGGTACAGGGCTTGGATTGTACATGAGTAAAATAATTATAGAAGAGCATCATAAGGGAACAATCAATGTGCATAATATTGAAAATCAAGCATGTTTTGAAATTGTAATTAACAATATAAAAAGTTAAGGCACGTATGGTTATAATAATCCAAAACTATATTTGATCACGTAGGTAAGAGATGAATTTATCCAAACAACTTCATGAATTGTCAAAAAAATTGACGGTTCTTTATGTTGAAGACGATATCCCTTTGCAACATAAAACTTCATTATTGTTAAGCAGTCTTTTCCAAAATTGCATCAGTGCTCAAGATGGTGTTGAAGCACTGGTTTTGTATGAAAAATATTTTCAAGACAACAATAAATACATCGATATTGTAATTAGTGATATTCAAATGCCCCATAAAAATGGGATAGAACTTAGTCGTGAGATACTTGAAAAAAATCAAAAGCAACTTATTGTTATTATCTCTGCACATGATGACAGCAAGTATTTAATAGAGTTGTTAAATCTAAATATCAGTAATTTTATCTTAAAACCTATGCAAAGTGAACAATTTTTACAGACCTTGTACAGTTGTTGTCAAAAGGTGAATGCTCAACACTCAAATGCTATTGTTGATCTTGGTTGTAATTATTCTTGGAATAAAGAGAAACAAATTTTACATTGTGAGAATATTCCTGTGAAGCTCTCAATTCATGAAACAGCAATAGTAAATATATTGTTGCTTATACCGGGTCAAATATTTTCAAATGATATGTTGATCGATATAGTGTATGGGGATAATTTAGACGAAAAAGGGAATATTGATTCAATAAAGTCAATTTTTAAGCGTTTAAGAAAAAAATTGCCTCTGAATTTAATAGAAAATATTTATGCTCAAGGATACCGAATCAATTTATCATGAAACATTTAACTTTAATACTCCCTCATTACAGTATGTTCAACAAACACTGTATTAACTCATTTTCATGTCCATTTATTTAGATATGTCTTGAGTGATATCCTCAACATAGCCAAGAAAATGAGTAATGTGTTGATGTGGTGGTCTCGTAATTTTTTGTATATGGTGGGCACACAAAAAAGTGGTAACAGATCTGTTTGAAGAGGTGATTTTTTCATAAAAATGAAAATATTGTAAATTCTATAGGCTACTACTCAAAATATGTTATAATGGTAATGAATAAATATTGGTTTTAAAGAGTTTTATTATGAAAGAGATTGTAGCTTTACAAAGTATAATAGCTGAAGAGGAAGAAAGAATAACTTTTTCTAGGCGTCAACTCATGCAACATGAAACGGGTGAAAATAAGCTTACTGCTATGATAAAAGCATCCATCGAAACAAAACTTGATGAATCAGTCGAATCTTTAGCCAAACATCAATCAATGCTTGATGAACTTATGAAGCAAGATCTTCAAAAACTAGAAGAGGAAGAGAGACTCAAAGAAGCAGCACAGAGAAGTTATTATTATCACTATCAAAAGGTTAGGTTAAAACGTGATAAAGTCAGAAGTAATGATGTAAAACTTGAAGCGATGATGATTGTTGATGAATTGCCTACGGATGTTCAATTTGAAGATGAAGAGATATTTGAGATCTCTTCTACTATGGTGGAACTTCATTTAAGAACACATGAAAAAATCTATGAAGAGTTGGAAAATATTAAAAAAGATTTTTCTAAACTTCTTAAAAATTTTGATAAAGAAAGTATATCTGATTTGGGGATGTTGCGCTATAGAATACCTATCGTTGTGTTGCATTTTTCAGTTTTATTATCCAATATCTTAGAAAATATTCAAGAGGATGAACTGGCTGCATTTAAAGGTTTCCCCAAGTATGAAGATTGGTGGATTCAAGAGTTGTGGAACAGCCATCAAGCATACTTTGCTTTGTTTAAATGGAAATCAATAATCTCTAATTTATGCATCACCAATGATCAAAAAAGAGCATGGGAGATTATCTTTTCAAATTGGATTTTTATCAAAAAAATGCTTAATGGAAAAGGTGCCTTAGGGTTTGAATTTAATTTTGCTTTTGATGCATTGATAAGTTCATATGCTCAACTTGAAGAGGAGTTGTCTGAAGTAAATCTACTCTCGATGGAAGCAATTATAAAAAATATTACAAAAAATGAAGATTTTAATACGGTATGTGCAAACCACAATATCATCACTCCTTATTTGAAATTTAAGCGTACAAAGAGCACTTCAGTGGAAGTGAAATAATAAATTCTGCTCCAGTATATTCTTTGTCTTCATACTCATACGTTGCATTATTAGCTTCAACTGATCCATTCATACCATCTACAATTAAATTATACGTCATATGAAGA
>JAYEFX010000203.1:0-8250 GCA_034658775.1 Campylobacterota bacterium | reverse complement strand
ATAGAAAATAAAACCGACGCTAAAAGAAAAAACAGTTCAGGATTCATGATTGCTCCTCTTGTTTTATTGTATCTTTTCGTGCAATAACAATGGCTCCAACCATCGCTGCTAAAAGCAAAATAGACACAATCTCAAATGGTAAAACCCAATTCGTAAAAATCTGCTCTCCAACCACCTTTGAAGTGATCACCTCCATTTGTGCAAAATGGTCATACAAAGCAGAGGTACTTTTATACATCAATACAGTGATTGGCAAAACCAACACCGTTGTAAAAAATATCCACTTGTATTTATTAGGTTCATCTGGCAAGTTTTGTGTTTTCATGTTGATGGTTAATATGGTCAACATACTAAGAACCACAATGGCTCCTACGGATACCATAATTTGAGCTATGGCTAAAAATCGATTGTCCAGTAAAGCAAACATGCCCGCAAGTGCAATCATGGAAACTAAAAATCCAAAGGCACTAAACAACGTTTGCGCACTGGTGATCATAGCCACACTACCACCAATTAAAAATACTGCAAGAATTGAAAATATACTAATCTCGAGCACAAGAAACCTCCTGTCCAAACGCACCTTTATGCGATAATAACTGTTCTTTATTCATCACAAAATCTTCTCGCGAATTTCCTGTTAATGAAAATATTCCCGTATCCATACGAATCGCATCACAAGGGCATGCTTCCACACAATAGCCACAAAATACACACTCTAAAGTATCAAGAAAAAAACTTTTAGGCATCTTTTCATCATGACCATCTTCGCGCTCTTGCGCTTCAATGAAAATACAATTTGAAGGGCACGCCGTTGCACACATAAAACATGCCACGCATGCGATACTTTCATCAGGTCTGTGCGTTAAACGATGAAGACCACGATAACGATCAGTGATATCCGTTGGTTGCTCTTCTGGATAGCGTAAAGTATCCACTGCGTTAATATCTGTAACATTGTTAAACAGATGCTTAAAGGTCACTTTGACCCCATCAAAAATTGCTGGCAAATACAATTTATCTTTAAAATTATCCCCGTGCCTTTGGGTGACTTTTATTTTATGATTCATGATGAAACTCCAACCACTACAATAGCCGTTATCATAAGATTTAATAAAGACAGAGGCAATAGATATCGCCAACCTAAATGTTGTACTTGATCAAACCTAAATCGAGGAACCGTCCAACGTATCAAAATAAAGAAAATGTTAAACATCATCAACTTAACCACAAAAACAACAATTTGAAACAACATAACCGTAATGGAATTTGCTACTGAACTGTCTGCAACGAATATCAAATACAACAAGATCACTTCTACAAACACGGTCATGACAATCATCGCGATGCTTAGAACTTTGGTTTCAAAATCCCTTCCCCCATCTGTTGATACCGTCGGTCGTACGGTATTGTTTTTTTTCATCCACCGAATCAAAACAGCCACAATAATAGGCATAACAATCATAAGTGAAACAGCAAAAGTTGAAAAGTTTTCAAGAAGCATTTGCGTGGATACCCAAGGGATTTGATAGCCACCAAAAATTACGGTGATGATAACCGCACTCGCCGTATTCATCGCAACATATTCGCCCATAAAATACATGGCAAACTTCATGGCTGTATACTCCGTCATAAATCCTGCAACAATTTCACTCTCCCCTTCGGCTACCGTAAAAGGGTTACGATTGGTTTCAGCAAACAATGCCACAATCAAAATCATCGCTGCTAATGGTTGTACGACAATTCCCCAAGCAGGCAAGAATCCAAAAAATGTTTGACTTTGCCACTGTACCATTGCATTAAAATCAATCGTATCGTAAGTGATGATAAACGCAATGATGCTCAATCCTAAAGGCAACTCATAAGAGATCACCATCGATCCTGCTCGTGCTGCTCCTAAAAGTGAATATTTATTATGCGAGAGCCATCCACCAAAAATCACTCCCAATACACCAACAGCACCAATTGCTAAATACCAAAATACTCCAAAATCAATGGGCAATGCCTGAACTCGAAGTGCTTCTCCATCGATGATCAATGTATCCGCAAAAGGTATGGCCATAAATGCCAACAGAGCTGCTACAAAAGTGATCACCGGAGCCAACATAAAGAGCCATTTTCCATGCTTGATATGCGAAGGATAATACTCCTCTTTAAGTAAAAGTTTTACCACATCAGCAAAGGATTGAACTAC
This sequence comes from Campylobacterota bacterium, assembly GCA_034658775.1. Classification (GTDB taxonomy): domain Bacteria; phylum Campylobacterota; class Campylobacteria; order Campylobacterales; family Arcobacteraceae; genus JAYEFX01. The sequence continues at coordinate 6,059 of JAYEFX010000203.1, read as the reverse complement.
CCCACCTAAACGAAAACCAAATACATTGGTTCGATTGGGACCAATTCTATCTTGAACCAACCCTGCTACTCGACGCTCTAGCCATACCAAAACTGGAATAGTTAATAAAGCTAATAAAGCTCCAAGTACAAAAGAGACCAATGCAATAATAAGTGCGGCCGTACTCATGACTGAATCCTTTGTAGGTATTCAACAACCGTAGGAAAAGGAGTATTGCGATCTACTGCTTTTTCACATTTTTGTTCAATCCCATCTTCGTTGGTTAAAAAGCCTTCACTTTCACTAAATGCAGCTAAAGGAAAAGTCAATCCTGCATTACTACGCTTATGCGTTAAAAAATTTATCCCTGCAGATGATTGAAAATCTTGAGGATGATTAAAATTAATCACCAAATCAAAATTAACAGGTTCTTGCGTATCAATATTCAATTTTTTAATTGTTGCAAAATTCGCTGCACGATTTGAACTTTTTAACATATCATCTTTAAAATCTTCATCCATGTACACCAATGATGGGGAATACACTTTGGCATTGATAGCTTTTGCAAAATCTAAAATAGCTTCTATCTCATGAGTGTATAAATTTGCATCAATAATCACTGAAATACTGTTTTGATACGTTTGTATCAAATCATTGACTTTTTGTAATCCTTGCTCTTGACTTATAATCTCTCCATTAACAATGGTAACTTCTTGGCGATTTTGTTGTAATTCTTTATAGGAAAGTCGTCCTTCATCACAGATAAAAAAACCATTGACCTCTTTATTTTCACGTGGACGAAATCTGTAAATCACATCATCTTGATATTTAATCTTATTGTGATCTATGTAAATGTTGCATCCTTTAGCACACCCTTGACAAATCGATTCAACCGTTTGCAAAAACCATACTCGTTGAGAAAATCTAAAATCTTTACTCGTCAATGCTCCAACAGGACACAAATCCACAACATTCATCGCGTAATCATTATCCAATTTTCGTCCTGGCATGGTGCTCACACGCGCATCATCTCCTCGACCAATGATGGCCAATTCATTGGTATGGGTAATTTTATCTGTAAATCGTGTACATCGTGCACACAATACACATCGTTCTTGATCCAACATCACATTGGATCCCAAATCCACATGCTTGGAGTGTTTTACTTTATCTTGAATGGTCACTTTTGAGTTGTGCAAGCCATAATCCATGTAAAAATCTTGTAAAGAGCACTCCCCTGCTTGATCACAAACAGGACAATCTACAGGATGATTTACCAATTCAAGTTCTAAGATATCCGTGCGTACTTTTTCAATGTTTTCACCTTTGGATCGTACTTCCATCCCTTTTTTAACAATCGTATCACAAGCGATTTGAGGACGCTTTTGCCCCTCTATCTCCACCATACACATTCGACAATTACCATCAGCTCCCAAAGCTTCATGATAACAAAAATAGGGAACTTTGATTTTTTCTTTGATAAGTAAATCAATTAAAAGTAAGCCCTCTTCTACTTTATACGATTGACCATCAACAACTATATCTATCATTTCACTCATAATGCTGCCTCAAATTCATCTCGAAATTTTGTTATAAAAGAGACAATCACTGCAGATACAGCAGGTGCAAAAACACAAACAGTTTTCCCGTTCATTGTGTTGGCTATGTCTAAAAGTTCTTCAATATCCTCTTTTGTTCCTCTTTTATCTAAGATTTTTCCTACAAGTTTATCACTCCAACCTGTTCCTTCTCGACAAGGGGTACACTGCCCACAGGATTCTTCATGATAAAATTCCAGTAAGTTTTTCAATGCACTCACCATGCACGTATCTTCATCCATGACAATCATTCCACCTGTACCCAAAGCACTTTGTATCTGTTTTAAGGATTCATAATCAAGTGTGGCTACTTCTACTTCAGCTGCATTGAGTACATCTGTTGAGGCACCTCCAGGGATAACTGCTTTTAACCTCTTACTGTTTTTAATTCCACCGCCAAAATGATTGATGTATTCCATCATAGGTGTTCCAAATTGGGCTTCATACACACCTGGATTTTCTACATGTCCACTCATGGCAAAAAGCAGTGTTCCTGGACTTTGTTGGGTTCCAAATTGCTTGTACGCTTCTGCCCCGTGTTCTATAATATACGGTACGGAAGCAATCGTTTCGACATTGTTCACCAACGTTGGGTTATCAAAAAACCACTCGGGTTCTTTTTGTTTAGGTTTTAATCGTGGATGCCCTCGCTTGCCTTCCATCGATTCTAATAGCGCTGATTTTTCACCGCAGATATACGCCCCAGCACCCCGATGAATTGTAATATCACATTCATCTAAAAGTCCATCCCTGTAAGCTTCATCAATCGCACCTTGTAAAATATCTTGAAACTGCTTGTATTCCCCACGAATATAAATATACGCATGTTTAGCTTTTATCGCATAACACGTTAACAGTATCCCTTCAATAAGAAGATGTGGATCTTTTGTAATAATTTGTCGATCTTTAAAAGTTCCAGGCTCACTTTCATCACAATTTACAGCTAAAAAAGAGGGCTTTGAAGAATCTTGCGGCATCAATGCCCATTTATCTCCAGCAGGTGCTCCACCTCCCCCTTTTCCACGTAGATTACTCTCTTTAATGATTTCAATAATTTCTAAAGCTGAATATTCTTTTATTTTTTCAAGTGTTTTATAGGCACCATGAGCTTTGGCTACTTCCAAAGTATGGGCATTTTTTATCTCAAACTTACGAGATACGAGTTTACAGTCTCTCATTTGAGCTCCTTTAAAATTTCATCTACTTTTTGTGTGGTTAAATTTTCATAATACACATCATCAATAGCCATGGCAGGCGCTGTTCCGCAAGAACCCAAACACTCCACATGACGTACGTGAACATCATCATTGTTTTCAAGATGTTTTAAAATTTCATCACTTCCACACAGTTTGCACGACAATGTTTTACACACATCCACCACCAACTTATCTTGAGGTTCAAGATAAAACATGCTGTAAAAAGTAGCCACTGCGTATATTTTTGTACTTGGCATATCAATAGTTTTGGATACCTCATCAATCGCTTCTAAAGAGATATGCCCCTCTTGCTCTTGAACCATCCATAAGCATGGCAAGGCTAAAGCATGAACGTTTGGGTAGCGTTTTTTTAAGTTTTCAATTTTTTCTAAATTTTCATTGTTAAAAGCAAAACTCATCGATCCATCTCCCCTGCAATAATATTTAAACTACCCAAGGTCATAATTGCATCAGCTACTTGGTAGTTTTCTATAATTCGTGGATACGCAGACATATGATAAAAGCTTGGTGGTCGCACCTTTACTTTATACGGTGTTCCACTTCCATCACTTACAATATAAAATCCTAGCTCTCCGTTGGCTGCTTCAAATGCACCATAATGTTCACCAGCAGGAACTTTTACACCATCTACAACTAATTTGAATTGATTCATCATCCCTTCAATTCCACCATATACGCACGACTTGGTTGGCATGGTGATTCTTTTATCTTCTACACTTACTGCACCATCGGGTATTCTTTTAACGGCTTGTCGAATGATTTTTAAACTTTCATTCATCTCATCAAAGCGCACCATCATACGATCATAGGTATCTCCGACACTTCCAATCACCATATCAAAATCAAACGTATCGTATCCATAATAGGGTTTGGCAAATCGTAAATCATACGGCACACCAGAAGCTCTTAGGTTTGGTCCTGTAAATCCATAATCAATAGCTTGAGCAGCACTTACGGGGGATACATTTTGAATACGATCGTTGTAGATTCGATTATGGGTAATCATTTTAAGAGATTCAGTTATTCCATAATCTATTTTTGCTAAAACATCCGCTAAATCTTTTTCCCAACCATCATAAAAATCATGCGTCATGCCTCCAATTCGCATGTATGAATTGGTCAATCGTGCTCCTGTTAGCTTGGATAAAAAATCATAGGCATTGTCTCTTGGGTTGTACAAATACCAATAGTTTGTTTGTCCACCCATATCTAAAAGTCCTGCAGCTAAACACACCAGATGGTCAATCACTCGAGATAATTCAGCTACAATAATACGGATATAGATTCCACGTTGGGGCAATGTAATGTCCATCATCTCCTCAACTGTTTTGGCAAAAGCGATGTTGTTCATGATTGCAGAACAATAATTTAGCCTATCTGTATACGGAATAATCTGATTGTAGTTATGATTTTCACAACTTTTTTCAAAACCTCGATGCAAGTAACCTACTTCTGAAGCAGCGGCTACTATTTTTTCACCATCAAGCGCGGCTAAGGTTCGAATCGTTCCATGACTTGCAGGATGTGAAGGTCCAAGGTTTACAATCATAAGATCATCCCTATTCATATCAAGATTTCGATCATCTAAAAGTGGTCTCATCTCATCCATCAAATCTTGCGAAGTGGTACAATACTGACCTTTAGTGATTGTATAATCTTTACGTAAAGGATGCCCTTTAAATTCATTGTGATTGAGTACCCGTTTAAGCGTTTTATGACCTTCGAAGTGGATACCGTATTGATCGTATACTTCCCTCTCTGCCCAATTAGCCGATGTAAATAGATTGCATAAAGTAGCCACACCAATCTTCTCATTTGCAACAGGAACTTTAAACATTTTAAGACTTTGAAAATCTTTATGCCTTAAAATATAGATCAGTTCAAATCGAGTCGAAGATTTAGGCTGTTTGTTTAAATTGTCAACTGCAGTAATATCCAGTAAAAGAGTAAATCCCAATTCATCTTTAGCCTGCGTTATTTTTTGTACAAGTTCATCACTTTGTATTATGGTCATCTCATTAGGCATCATTAAGTTTACCTTTGTATTGCGTATTTCGAACTTCAAAGCTTGGCTCTCTTTTTAATTGTCGTTGAATATCTAAAATAGCATCAATAATCGCTTCTGGTCGGGGAGGACAACCTGCAACATAAACATCTACAGGGACAATTTCATCAATTCCTTGAAGTGTTGTATAGTTATCGTAAAATCCGCCTGTTGAAGCACAAGCACCAACAGCAACCACCCATTTAGGTTCGGGCATTTGATCGTAAATTTGTTTCAAAATTGGTGCTTGCTTATAACTAATCGTACCCGCAACTACCAATAAATCAGCATGACGAGGAGAAAATCTTAATACTTCAGCTCCAAATCGCGAAATATCATAACGACTGGCAGCCGTTGACATAAACTCAATAGCACAGCACGCCGTTCCAAAAACAAAAGGCCATAAAGAAGCTTCTCTACCCCAACTTACAACCGCATCTATTTTGGTTACAACGACTGCTTCATCTAGAAGATGTGTATTACTTACGTCCATTTAAGTACCTTTGATTTATATACATAGATAAGTCCACCTATAAGAAGTCCCATAAAAACGAACATCTCTAAAAGAGCAAAAAAACCTAAATCACGTAGATTTAAAGCCCAAGGAAACATAAAAAGAATCTCTACATCAAAAATTAAAAAGATGATCCCAACAAGAAAGAATTTAACGTTAAAGCCATCATTGGCATCTCTGTGCGTCAAACGAATTCCTCCCTCAACGGGTTCATTTTTTCGAACATTGTCACTGCTGGTTCCTAAATATTTTGTCAGATGAAAAAGCAAGGGCAACAGTATCACTAAAGCTATTATTAAAAGGGAGGCGAAAAGGAGAGAATCGTTCATTTTTATCACTTTTTAGTGTGCATATTAACACGCTATATTTTAATGATAATTATAACATAGTTTAGTTACATTTTGGGTACAAATATTATTGATTATTATTCCTCTACTTATCAAAGTTTCTCTAACTACTTTATTGTTTATGATATGTTCATTTGATATTTGATGCTCTTTTGAAATCTGATTTTCTTTTGCATTGTATATTATCGTTGTATTATTGAAAAGCGCTTGATCCCCTTTGCTTCTGATAAGTCCAAAGTTTAAGGTATTTTGATATATCTTCTTTAACTCTATTTGCTATATCAATACAACTTAGACATATACTTTTATCAGGTTCAAAATCAGGCAAAACTGAACCAAAAGGATATTTTGATGATAAAT
>JAYEFX010000202.1:0-8313 GCA_034658775.1 Campylobacterota bacterium | reverse complement strand
CAGATCTAGCTGCCTGGGTAAGACAAACTTTTGGATTTAATCAAATTCAAAAGCGTCAACCAGCAAGTAGAAATATGCGATATTGGGTATTGGCATTGAGTTTAATTATCTCTGTTGCCCTTGGGATTACAGCATTTGAATTTATTTCGCCAGTATCTATGGTTCATCGAGGTATTATCTTTGGACTTGGATTTGGTTGGGCTGCAATGATGGTCATCTTTCTTTTTGATTTATTTGTGTTAAAAAATGGTTGGTGCGGTCATATTTGTCCTCTTGGTGGATTTTATTCACTAGTAGGAAAATTTAGTTTACTTAGAGTAAATCACATCGAAGAAAATTGTACTTTATGCATGAAGTGTAAAGAGGTTTGTCCAGAGAGTCAAGTACTGTTTATGATTGGAAAAGAATCAATGCAAGTACTTAATGGAGAATGTACAAACTGTGCACGATGTATCGAAGTATGTGATGATGATGCTTTAGAGTTTTCTATTCGCAATATGATTGAACAAAAAAAAGATAAGGAGAGTTAAAAATGAGACTTATAAACAAATTAAGCCTTGGTATTGCAGCAGTTGCAGTATTAACTGTAGGTTGTACAGCTGCAAATCAATCAATCAGTGAAGAATCACTTGGATTGAGAAAGACCGATTTATATTCAGAATCAACAACAGTTGGGGATGAAACAAAGTATGGAAAAGCAGTAGCTGGAACATCAAAAACAATTTCACGAGCATTTCAAGATGCTCCACCAATGATTCCTCATGATGTAGATGGTATGTTACCAATTACGATCAAAGACAATCAATGTGTATCGTGTCATGCTCCTGAAGTTGCGACTTCTATGGGTGCGTTGCCATATCCAAGTTCACATATGATGGATTTTAGACCATCAACAGCAATTGCACAAGATGGTAGAATATCTTTTAATGGTGAAGCCGTTGATAATACATCGCATGCAAAACTTTCAGATGTATCTATCAAAAAACTAGGTAAACTTTCTGGTACGCGATTTAACTGTTCTCAATGTCATGCTCCTCAATCTGAGGGACAACTCGTTGAAAACACTTTTGAAGCAGACTTCACAAGTAAAGATGGTGCTAATAAATCATCTTGGGACGGTGGAAGTTTGATGGATGGAATCGATACTTTAGCGAACTAAATATAATGGAAAGAAGAGAACTTTTTAGTTCTCTTGTTTCACCTTTTACCAAAGATGAACAAGAGAATGAAAGCATATTAATACGACCACCTTACTACAAAAAAGAATCTGCTTTTCTCAAAGAGTGTATACATTGCGATGGCAAGTGTGCCACTGTTTGTGAAGAACACATTATCATTATACAAGAGGACAAAACACCCATGCTTGATCTTAGTATCAGTGGGTGTACCTATTGTGATGAGTGTGCTAAGGCCTGCGAGTATAAAGTATTAAAAGTTAAACACAAAAAAGATATTAATATTAGCATTAAAATAGATATGTTAAAATGCATGAGTTGGAACAACACCATGTGTTTTTCATGTAAAGATCCATGCATTGATGATGCAATTGATTTTTTGGCGATGTTTCGTCCTAGTATCAATGAGAAATGTACTTCATGTGGATTTTGTATTAAATACTGCCCTGTTGGGGCAATAACTATAGGATAAAAAAATGGCAGTAAAATTTATATCACACGTTGATCAACATGAAGATGGATCTTGGTTTATTAAGCTTACGGATACCTTAGAAGAAAAAGACGTTCTGTGCAAAAACTTAGATGAGTATACAGAACAAATAGAGGAATTAGGCGCAGCATACGGTGGAGAGATTGAAGTAGTATGGACGCGTTCGAACTTACTAAGCCCTGCAAACACTCAAGATATACAAGAGAAAATGGCCGTATTGCAAGAAAAATACCAAGATGAGATTGATAAAATTAATAACAATAAAGACAATCAAGATCAAGGGTTCAATCCAAATGCTTAAAGTATTTATATCTTTTTTACTCGTGTTCATCACTGTACATGCCAAAGATTTAGCACCAACACATGTCTATCAAGCCAGTGGTGCTGTAACAGATATCGTTGCTCAAGATTCTAAAATTTACATTGCTACAGACGCAAGCTGTGTGGATATTTTTGATCTAAGTACAAATGAAAAAATAAACCAGATCAAAGTCCCTCAAATCAAAGATTTTATGGGGGACGTAATTGATGCAAAAATATACAATGTTGATGCATTTAAAAACAATATTCTACTAACCGCACAAGCAGCAAAAGGGTTTAGAGAGGTGCATCTTTACAGCAATGGAAAAATGCAAACCATTATTGATATCAATCACAAAATGTTTATCTCAAAAGCTAAGTTCGTCGATGAAAACACCATTGTTTTTAGTTTATTAAGCAACGAGATGTATCTTTATGATATTGCCAATAAAAAAATAATTTGGAGAATAGATGTACATCCAGACGGAGAAATTTTCAACTCTAAATTCTCAGATTTTACCCTTAATGATGCACATACTAAAGCGGTCGTTGCAGATGAAAGTGGTGACTTAAAAATTGTTGATATCAAACGTGGAAAAGTGATAAATGTATTGGCTAATAAAAATCTTGACAATGTATTTAAAGTAGATTGGAAACAAGACAAAATCATCACAGCAGGTCAAGATGGTCGATGTGTTGTATACGATTTAAAAACCTCCAATGCTTTTTTCATCAAAACACATTTTTTAATCTATGGTGCTGGATTATCCCCTAGTGGTAAATGGGGTGCATATTCCAGTGATGAAGAAAATAATGTAACGGTATTTAAAATCAATACCAAATCAAAAAAATATAAACTTACACAGAACCTAATGACCTTATCCGCAATATTATTTACTAACGAAAATGAAATATTTGTCACGACTGATTCAAATAAGTTTAATTACTACAAATTACAATAAGAGGAAAATAAACATGAACATATCAAGTATCGTCGTACAAACTGTACCAAAATTTTTAGAAGAGGTAGTACAGAACTTAAAAGATTGTGAAGCATGTGATTATCATATGCACGATGAAAAAGGTCGAATTATTATTACTATTGAAGGTAGTGGAGTCGATGAAGAGTTGCAAAAACTTCGAGTGGTTGAGGCTATACCCCATGTCATTGCAGCAGATATGCAAATGGCCTACAGTGAAGATGAGCTTGATGAGCACATGGAAGTTTTAGAAAATTCTGATTTAGTTCCAAAAATGCTCAATGAAGAGATTATCGATCCCAATGATATTGTATACCATGGAGACTTAAAGAAAAAAGATCTTTATGGTTTTGTAAAAGAGTTTGATAAAAAAGGTAAATAACATGCAATACAATGAAAGTGAATTTTTAATCCAAACTAAAGTACCCGATGGTGAATTGATCATCTCGCGAACCGATTTAAAAGGGAACATTACGTATGCCAATGAAACTTTTGCACAAATCTCTGGATACACACCAGAAGAGTTGATTGGGCAAGCTCATAATATTGTTCGTCATCCAGACATGCCCAGTGCTGCATTTAAGGACTTATGGGAAGTCGTTCAGCGAGGTGGAAAATGGCGAGGCTATGTAAAAAACATGCGTAAAGACAGTGGATATTATTGGGTTTATGCACAAATTTCAGGTGTGTATAAAGATGATGTGCTGGTTGAGTACAAATCAATTCGAACACCCATTTCATTTGAAGATACGGTAAAATATCAAAAACTTTACGATGAGATGCGTAATGTTGCTAAAGAAAACATACGAACAGTGAGCTACTCTTAACTCACTGTTAGCGTACGTTAAGCTTTACACGTAATCAATAGTTTATCCAGTTCCTCTTTAAATTTTTGCAACTTCTTAGTAGATCTTAAGAGCTCTTCGGAGGATTCCAACATAATATCTTCACTTTTATCCAACTGACCAATAACTGCTGTTTGATCTTCCATATCATGAATAATATCATCAAATTCACTCGTAAGCTCCTCCAGCTTTGTTGATGCTTTTTGAGATTGTTCTAATGCTGTTTGAGAGTAGTTCATGGCATCATTAACTTTTGTGATAAAACAGTTTAAATTATCCGTGACCTCAACAATTTCCCCTTCTGTATGCTTATACGTTTGTGGTAAAATATTAAACTCTTCAGCTGAAGCCATTTTTTTGGACTGTTCTAAAAATTCTCGTGCATGCGCCTCTATCTGTTTTAATTGAATAATTGAATACAAGGTTAAAATAAACAATAAAGCAAAAGCAAGATATTGAAATTTTTTAATAAAATCCGTTTTCTGCTCAATGTGCATGGTGTATAAAGTTACAATATGATCAACATTTTTTAGAAGTTCATTATTTGATTTGGATATATACATGTAGGTACTGTCCATCATTTGGGGATCATTTCTCAACAGTGCGTGCTTAAAGTTTTTTATATTTTCTTCAAACGTATTCCACAGTAAGAGCACTTTAGATATTTGTGCAGAGATCTCTTGTGTGGGTGATTTTTCAATTCCTAATAATACATTTCCATCTTTTAAAGTATCCATACCAAACTTAAAAGCATTGACCGCTTTATCCAATTCTATAAAATTATGTGTTTTGATTTGATACAAATGAAAAATATTTTTTGTCATTCGTTGCGTAAGCATACGCTCTTTTCCTGCAATATTAACAATTAAAGCATCTTTTTCATTTTTATGGTTAAGATACAGTGTGGTTAGAATCACCGTAAATATTGTAAGCGTAAGCAAGGCTCCAAGAATTCGTATTTTAGTACTAATTTTTAATGTTTTCATCATCCTATCCCTGTAAAAATTGATTGTAATTCTTCTGGGTTTTCTATTTTTATCAAACCCTTATCAATAGCTATAATGCCATTTCTCGTAAGTCTTTTAAGCACTCTAGAGAGTGTTTCAGGTTGAATATGCAACATCAATGAAACCTCGGTACGTTTAAGCTTATTAAACATATCCAGATCCGAATTAATCATAAATGCAACTTTACTTGTTGCATCAAAAACCAATTCACGGTTCACAATACACTGCAGTTGTTGATTTTTCTGGATGAGTTCTTTTATAAAACCAAGAATTAATTCATTGCCTAAAAGAAACTCTTTTACAAATTGATTAAAATCAATGGATAAAACAACACTGTCTTCAACAAATTCAGTGTTGGAAAAACAATGAATTTGACCATTATTCAAAGATGATAGTTCAGATATCATACTGTTATCATAGATATAGTATAAAAATATTTCGTTATCAAATTTATCAATTTTATACACTTTAATTTGCCCTTGAATAAGAAACAATAAGCGATTGTTTGTATCGGCTTCATAATATAAAATAGAATTTTTATTGTACGTAGCAGTTGAAGAGATTTTTGCTAATGTATTCAACTCATCTTCAGTAATGTGTGAAAATAAATTAATATTTTTTATGTACTGCTTAATAATATCCATTTGTAATCCTATAGGTTCGTATTATAGGTAAATATTGTTGAAAATTGAATTATAGGTTTTATTCAAGCTATTTTTGATATAGTTTGCTTAATAATACTAAGGAAATAACCATGACACAACACCTTCATACAATAGAAAGATTTATAAAAGATGAATCATTTAGTGGGGTTTTACTTTTTGTTGCCACCATTGCTGCAGTGATGGTGGCAAACTCAACATTAAGCCAAAGCTATTTTGAACTTTGGCAAATGGCTTTAGGCGTCACCATTGGGGGACACACCATCTCCATGGATTTAATGCATTGGATCAATGATGGATTGATGGCTTTATTTTTTTTAATGGTGGGACTGGAGATTAAAAGAGAGCTTTTAATTGGGGAACTATCGTCCGTAAGAAAAGCGAGTTTTCCTATTGTAGCAGCTATTGGAGGGATGCTTATTCCTGCGTTGGTATATATAGCGTTTAATCTTGATGATCCTAAAGGTTTTGGAATACCAATGGCAACCGATATTGCATTTGCTTTGGGTATTTTAATGCTCTTGGGTAAAAAAGTTAATCCAGCACTAAAGCTATTTCTAGTTGCTCTTGCAGTTGTAGATGATTTGGGTGCCGTCATTGTTGTGGCTACCGTATACACTAGTGAAATACATTCTGAGTACTTCTTGCATGCAGGAATTGTATACATGATTATTTGGATGTTAAACTTTAAAAAAGTAACCATGTTGATGCCGTATTTACTTTTGGGTATTGCTTTATGGATTTTCATCCATTCAATCGGGGTTCATGCAACCATTGCAGGAGTTCTTTTAGCATTTGCCATACCCATTAGTTCCAAAGTTGATGAGCAAGAATTTATACAAAGTACCAATGAATCCGTTGAAATATTTGAAAAAAACATGGATAATATCCCTATTCTTAATCATCATCAAATCGATGCACTTGAAGATATCGCATACAACTACGATAAAGTCCAAAATCCTCTTGTCAAACTTGAACATCAACTGCATGGATTTTCAGCATTTTTCATCATGCCACTGTTTGCTTTTTCAAATGCAGGAGTAGTACTTGATTTTTCTGCAGTATCTCAAAATATGATGGTCGTTATTGGAGTTGTGCTAGGACTAATCGTTGGTAAACCTATAGGAATTGTAGGATTAACCTATGCTGCACAAAAATTAAAGATCATTAAAAAACCTGATGATTTAGGATGGGATGAAGTGATTGCCGTTGGTTTCTTGGGTGGTATTGGATTTACCATGTCCATTTTCATAACTCAACTTGCATTTACTGATCAAAGTATTGTTGCTGCAGTTAAACTAGGAATATTCTTCGCTTCATTTATAGCAGGGGTTATTGGTGTAGTGTTGATTTTAAAAGCCTACAATAAAAAAGTATCCACAGAACAAATCTAAAAACTATATTGAGAATTTTTACAGATTGGGGAATTTCGCTTCTTTTGATAATTGGCGACCCCAGTAAGAGTTGAACTTACGTCTTCTGGAGGAAATCCAGAGGTCTCATAATTCTTTAAGCCTATTTTCTATTCATAAATACCAAGAGTAAGGGATTTTAATTTCTTATTAATTCTTATTTATATATAATCTATTTATAAAAAGGTGTCACCTAAAGGTGTCACCCAACTAAACAAGGCAAATAATGGCAATTTCTGAAGAGGAATTTATTCAAAAAATTGATATTGGTTTGAAAGCAACTAAGGACTATAAGAAGTTTTTATATAGATTTAAAATTGCAGATAAAAGCTATCGTAGAATATTTGATTATTTGGATAAGAACTGGGATAAAAAGACACGGATATCAAAAGCTAAATCAGATGCTTATAATTTCAAAGAAGAGAAAAAGAATGGTTCTGCAAATATAAGTATTGATGAAAATATTAAACTTCACAAATTCACTGTTCAATATTTTGAAATGAGGGAAGACAGTATATCATATAGTGGTAATAAATGGTCAGGTGAACTTCAAAGTTATTATAAACGATATATTAAAAATGAAATTGGCAATATACAAATAAAAGATATTAGACAAGTTCATGTAAAAAGAATCATCCAAAAAGTAAAAGCATTAGGATTTAGTGCAAGAACTCAAAAGATTACACTGGAGCTTTTAAACCCAATTTTTAAAAGTGCTATAGCAAATAGGGTTATAGTCCATAATCCTTGTGATGGAATCACAATTACTCGACCAAAAACAAAAAAGAAAGTTCAAAATGCTTCACTGTTATTAAAAGAAGTATACGATGCTATCATGAAAATATTTAAAGATGATATATATTTTCAAGCTCTATTTTTATTTGCGCTACAAGGAAGAAGAAAATCGGAAATATTAACTCTAAAGTGGAAAAATATTGATTTTAAAAATAAACAATACACACTGCCAATGACAAAAAATGGTGAAGAACAAACATTTCTACTACCAGATTCAATTGCCCTACTTCTGCTAAAGATGAAATCCAATAAAGATCATTATGTATTTGAATCACCTACAAACTCCATTAAACATATACAGAATATTAAAGCACAAACCAACAAATTAAAAAAAGAACTAAACAATCCTAACTTTGGTATACACTACTTGAGAAATGTTGTTGTATCTGCCATGGCAGAGCAAGGTATTAATTCAAATTTACTATCTGGTGCATTGGGTCACAGTGATCTTCATACAATGAAAAAATATGTTAATGTAAATTACCTACAAGGTTCAACTGAAGCTAATAAAACAATTGAAGCTATAACAAAACAAAATTAAATCTTTAACTAATTAATCCTCAATTCTAAGTATGATGTCTCTATACCAAGAGTTTTTTGCATTGCTACTGTTTAATATAAGTAACCTCAAACCCCTTACATCCTCT
>JAYEFX010000201.1:0-1661 GCA_034658775.1 Campylobacterota bacterium | reverse complement strand
TTTGATATTATCAAACTAAATGTAAATGATGTAAGTGGTCAAAATATGCTTATGTCAAATGGTCAAAATAAAGAAAAAGATATTAAAAGACATGTGCAGTCATGGTTAAAATCAAATAGTAAAAAAGTTGATGGTTGGATTAAAGAGGCAAAATCTGCTAATTAGAAGTTCAATAAAATAGGGGAATTAATATTAAAAAAAATAAAATTTCCCCGATGCTTGCATCGGTTGGAGTCAAGTTAAGATGTAGTGTGATAAAAAGGTGTAACTTATGTTACAGATTGTGACTGACACGGAATTTTAAATGGTCTGCAAATCGACAAACTTAGCTACTAAAAGAGATAAAGTACAAAAGCAATTAAAAAAATTGCTAAGCTGCTAAAATGAGTGTCGAGCTACACTATAAAAATTTTAATTTGCAAGTGACTCTATGGTATAATAATTAAAATTTCCAAGAAGTAGTAATGATGAAAAAAAAAGATATCAAAAACTTATCCTCACTTATTTTAAATGAAATAGCCCAATACAAACTAGGCTCTGAAGAGTTTCACCCTTATGATATGTCTGAGCAGCTGATTGATTTAAGACAAGCCGATGAAAAAGCTTATTTAAAAGTTATTAAGAAAGTACCGCATGAACTTCTTGCTGATGTTTTGGTTGAGATGCCCGATCATGTTCAAGAGGAGATATCTGAACTTTTAAGCACAAAAAAACTCGCCGATGTAACTTCCAAAATGGATTCGGATGATGCAGCGGATTTTATTCAAAACGTAAGTGAATCCAGTGAAAATACGGCTCAAAATATTCTTGATAATATTGATGATGAAGAGCGTAAAGAGATTGAAGAGCTTATTGCTTATGATGAGGATGTTGCGGGTGCTTTTATGCAAAAAGAGTTGTTTAGCGCAACGCTTGATGAAACGATTGGTGATTCTATAAAGCGATTGAAACAACTTAAACAAGAGGATGAGGTGGATCATATTTTTCACGCTCATATTGTGAATAAAAAAAATAAATACATCTGTTCAATAGGTTTAGAAGAGGTGATTATTATGGATCACAATAAAACCTATCGAGATATTTTTAATGATGAGCAAAAAGAGTACACTAAAACATCTGCACATCATAAAGAAGATGTTGATGAGATCATAGAACTTGTAACCAAATACAACATGACTGCCATCCCAATTATTGATGATAATGGAATACTTTTGGGAAGAATCACTTCGGATGATGTGTATGACTTGATTGAAGAGCGAGCAACGGAGCAGATCTATAACTTAGCTGGAGTTGATGATGAAGCAGAACAAGATGAAGATCTCTTTGAGATTGGTAAACATCGTGCGATGTGGTTGGGATTAAATCTAATCACTGCAATAGCTGCATCAATAGTGATTGGTTTATTTGATACTACCATTCAATCGATGGTTGCTTTAGCTATTTTACTTCCAATTGTAGCTTCCATGGGTGGAAATGCTGGAACACAAACACTGACCGTTACGGTGCGTCAATTGGCACTTGGAGATATTGAAAAAGAGGATGCAAAACAGACCATTTATAAAGAGGTTATTTTATCTTTAGCCAATGGTGCTGTATTTGCTGTTGTGATTGGTATTATTGCGTATTTCTGGTTTAATATCCCCTTGTTGGGCGTGGTGATT
>JAYEFX010000200.1:0-8502 GCA_034658775.1 Campylobacterota bacterium | reverse complement strand
CTGACATAAATGTTATTAGTGATGTATCACAAGTATTTAATATCATTCAAAACAATGAATATTTTATCTTTTTACATCATTTAGACAGTGAAGAAGATTATTTAAAAACCACAACATTACTTCAAGAGAATTTTCTTGACTTTAGCCTTATTGCCTTACGTAATACTACAAATAATATCGAAGGTTGTTCCGTTTTAAAAAAAGGGTACAAAGCCTATATAAATTCAATATCAAATTTCAAAATCATTCAAGACGCTATTGATGCAGTGAAAAATGGGAACATATGGGTATACCCAGAATTGATGCAATTCTTAATTTCCAGTGTACCACTCAATGATCCGCAACAAAATAAACTGCTTAATACCATTAGCGTAAAAGAGCTCGAAATACTTGAACTCGTAGCACAAGGTCTAAGCAATACTAAAATTGCACAAATGCTCAATTTAGCAGAAGTAACGGTAAAAAAACACATCAGTGCATTGTTTAAAAAATTAAACGTAAAAGATCGACTTTCTCTGGCTTTGTTCTTTCACCATCATTCAAAATAATAAACTAAAGAGTAATTGCACGATTAAATTCATCACGATGATTGAATAAAAAAATACCTGCTCTTTTATACTTTAATTTTTGAGCTTCTTTCATCCAAAACTTTGCTTTATTTTTATCGCCTATGACTCCATATCCATAAAAATAAAATAAGCCTACAAAGTACATTGCTTTAGCACTATTTTGTTCTAATGCAGCAAAATAGTAAATAAATGATTTATTGTAGTCTTGGTGTGCACTACGACCCTCACGATAGATATCTGCTAGATGAACATTTGCATGCACATAACCTAAATCTGCTGATTGTTTAAACAACTTCATGGCTTGTGGGATATTTTTGACATTGATATTTCGTTCATAAATTATAGCCAAATTAAATTTTGCTAAGACATATCCTTGTTGTGCAGATTTTTTATACCATTGTAGGGCTTTATTTAAGTCCTTAGTGACATGATCCCCATTAAAATAAATAGTAGCAAGATTATTCTGAGATTCTTTGTGACCCAATAAAGCTGCTTTTTTATACCATTTAAATGATTGTTTATGATTTTTAGCAATATTATCATATCCTTTTGTTAGCATCAATGCTACATTGTATTGAGCATTGGGATCACCCTTTAATGCTAAAGCCTCAAAACTTTTAAATGCTGTCGTATAATTTTTTTGATGAAACTGCATGGCTGCCTCATCGAAAGAAACAGCGAATAATGAAATATTTAGTAGAAAAAATACACTTATAAATTTCATACTACATAGATTCTTTCATGCAGGTGTCAAAATGATGTTGTGCGTGTTTTATACGATTTAAAAAAGGTTTATTTACCCAAAGAGCTTTATTGAGATTTTTTAATGCATTTATTGCATCCTTGCGTATAGGATAAATTCCATAGTACACGATAGCATAATTACTCTTTGTCAAAATAGCTATGCAACGATTCGACAATTTGTGTTTTTTTATATACCTTTTCGCCAAATGCATTGAGGTAAATGAACGTAAATTAATTGTATAATAATTTTTAGGTGCGGTCAAAAAAAGTGTGTCAAACAGCTTTTTTATTGCTGGATTTTCAATATCAACATTTTTTGGTTCTATACTTTTTTTATTGATAAAGTTTTGCACACGTTTTATTTTTTCTTTAAAGACATGGTTTGTATTTTCAATAATATTTTCAGACACTTGAGGATACATAAACTCATCTTCAACATGAACAGTAAGTTCATCTTTCATCAACTGCCTTGTATCTTCTAGTGTATTGTGTTCATGTGTAGAAACAGCATTAGCATTCAGTGTTGCAACAAGAACAACACCGCTACATTGTTTTAATAATTTTAGTTTACATTTTATCATCTTAAAATGCAGAAAATACTTTTTTGATCAATGAACTGCTTTGCATCAGGGGATTGGCACGTATTGCTTTCTCTTTTTGCGCAATCATTGTCATGAGTCCATCAATAGATTTATTCGTTACATACGCATCTAAATCTTCATCTTTTTGACTTGGCAATACCGATCCAAAACCTAAAGAGTTTGCTATGGATGAAACTTGATCATTTTTCAATGCACCAGCATTGGATTTGTAAAAGGATTGAAATGCTTGATAATATTTTGCCACCGAATTATTGGCCATACTTTGTTTTACGATGGGTGTAATGGTATCTTGCAATTGTGTTGTGCTGGTTTTTCTAAAATAATCTGTTGCAGCATTATCGGATCCTGCTAAGATCTTTTGAGCATCATCTATGCCCATATTGCTAATGCTGTTAGCAAAAATCTTTGCAGTTTTTGGTGCAGCTTGAGTTGCAGCATTGTTCAAAGATAAAATCAAATCATCGACGTATTTTCCGCCACCAACTTTTCGAACTAAATTAGCCGTTGTCTCAAGACTTTTTGGCAATCCAATCTTTGCTAAGGGGTTGTTTAAATACCCATTTTGTGCACCCAAACTTTTAATCGCATAATCAACACCAACATTTAATGCTTGTTTTAATGCACTGTTCATATCTACGTTACTTAAACTGCTTGTAGAGTTGGTACTTGTTGTTTTTGTAGGGGCAGTTTGTGTTTTTTGCACATTTTCTAACAATCCACCCAAACTGTCTTGCCATCCTGCACTAGCCAGTGTTGCACCCAATGCAGATGCAATTATAAATATTTTAATTGTTTTCAATATAAATCCTTTTGTTATCAAATAATTTAGTTAATTATATAAAAAATCACATTAACTTATTCTTAGCCTCCAAAGCAATATGCAACTCTTCGTTGGTTGGTACTACAAGTACTTTTATACAATGATGCAATGCCTCAACAACTTTTTGACGAATAACACTACTGTGTTCCCCTATTCCACCACTAAAAACAAGCGCATCAACCCGACCCAAAACCATCCAATACGCTCCAATTATTTTGACAAGCTTATACACAAACATATCAATAGCTAAACGTGCTTTTTCATCACCATGATCCACCATCTTTAAAACTTCACGCATATCACTTTTAGAGCAGATCCCTTTTAAGCCACTTTTTTTATTTAGTAACGCATCAATATCTTTCATGCTTTTTCCCAAGACATGGTGTAAGTAGCCCACAATTGAGGCATCTATATCGCCACATCGCGTACCCATCATCAAACCTTCTAAAGGGGTAAACCCCATGGTTGTATCAATCGATTTCCCCTTCTTAATAGCACATGCACTGCAACCATTGCCTAAATGCAAGGTTATTATATTGGTATGAGACAAATCTTTTTCCAAAATCTTTGCTGTTTGTTGGGCTAAAAAGGCATGAGAACTTCCGTGAAATCCATATTTTCTAATATGTTCATGCTCATACAAGTCATAGGGTAAGGCATACATGTACGCTCTAGCTGGCATTGTTTGATGAAATGCCGTGTCAAATACAACTATTTGTTTTTTATTGGGATACATATTTTGAATAATTTTTATCGCTTGTGTATTGTGTGGATTATGCAAAGGAGCCAAATGCTCGATGGAATCCAATTGCTTTAATACTTCATCATCAACCAGCACACTTTTTTTAAAAATCGATCCACCATGCACCACTCTGTGTGCGAATGCATCCACATCTTTGAAGTTTATCTTTTGAAACAACAGTTCAAGTGCTTGCTTGTGATTTTTAAACTCTTCAATATTTTGTTCATACTTTAGCTCATACGTCACACTGTCTATCAGTTTTGATTTAATCGATGAGCTTCCACTGTTAATAACTAAAATATTCATCTATGCGTTACACTCTTTCTCATTGGCTTGAATTGCTGTGATGATAACCGTATTAACAATATCACGCACAACACAACCGCGACTGAGATCATTTACTGGTTTTTTCAATCCTTGTAAAATAGGTCCAATCGCCACGGCATTTGCACTGCTTCGTACTGCTTTATACGTATTGTTTCCCGTATTTAAATCAGGAAAAATCAATACATTTGCATCTCCAGCAATACTGCTGTTTGGTAGCTTTTGTTTTGCAACAACTTTGGAAGTAGCAGCATCATATTGTATAGGACCCTCTACTTTTAAATCAACCGATTTTGAACGAACCAATTGTGTTGCATGTCGAATTTTTTCCACATCATCTCCACTACCAGATGTTCCTGTAGAATAAGACAACATAGCCACGTTGGGTTCAATACCAAAAGATTTTGCTGTACTTGCTGTACACAATGCAATATCACACAACTCTTGAGCACTGGGGTCTTGAACAACAGCACAATCTGAAAACACCATCACCTTAGTATCCAAACACATAAAAAATAGACTCGATACAATAGAGATATCTTTTTTAGTTTTAATAATTTGCAAAGCAGGACGAACAGTATCCGCCGTAGTATTCACAGCTCCACTTACCATCCCATGCGCAAACCCTTGATCTACTAACATAGTAGCAAAATAGGTCAAATCCGTTTGTATCACCTCAAGTGATTTATCGTATGTCCAACCTTTTTCTTTTCGCAATTCATATAAAATGTGAGCAAACTTTTGCGTGTTTTCATAATTTAGAGGATCGATAATTGTTGCCAAGCTGATATCGTACCCCAATATCTGAGCTTTGTGTTGAATCTTTGCCTTATTTCCTACAAGAATAATATCCACCACATGGGTATTTAATAACGATTGAGTGGCGTCTAAAATTCGTTGATCTAAACTTTCAGGTAAAACAATTGTTTTTTTGCTAAGTTTCGCTTTTTGGAAAAGTGAATATTCAAACATCAAAGGAGTAACTACCGTACTTTGTGTACTTTGAAGTGATTTTTCTAAAAATACTTCATCCACGTATTTAGGAAACAATCCCTTGATCAGTGCTATTTTATTTTCATCTTTAGGGGTAATTTTAGGTTTGATTTTACTCACTTTAATAGCAGCATCATAGGTTTTATCTTTTATACTCAAAATAGGGATTCTTAGTTTTTCTAACCCTTTTAACACATTATATATCTGCTTATTGGGTTTTAAAGCGCCCGTTAAAAGCATCGCTGATATACTGGGTGCATTATGAGAAAAAATAGAGGGTAAAATACCTAAAATCACATCACTACGATCTGAAGGGACAATTAACAGATCATTGGGCTGAATGTATTTGAGTAGATTTTCCAGATGCATGGCTGCAACTTTTGGTTGATACACCAATCTTTGCATATCAGGTTTGGTACCAAAAAGTTTTTTTAGACCCAGCTCTTTTTTAATTTGTGCAACCGTTGAATAATTTAACATATCTATTTGGGGCAAACAAAATACTTTAACAGCACAATCAAGAAGATCTATGTTTTGTTTTAACAGCTCCATCTTATCTTGAGCAACTCGATTGGTAAAAGTCATCAGATGATTTGCCCCGCTTTTTTGTATTTGGGTTGTTTCTATTTTTAATATATCCAAAATTTGTGCAGGTTTTCGATTGTAACAATTAATCACCGAAATCACCGAACTGTTAAAATGGTTGGCAATTTTTAAATTCAGATCAAACTCATCCATGGCTTGAATCGCCAATCGATCAATCCCCTCAATCAATACAAAGTCATGGTTTTTTTCAAGATTTTTAATCTTTTGCAACAATGTTTTATAGATAATATTTATTTTATTTTGGGACAAAAGTGTTTCAACTTGACTCGATGTAAAACCATGTGCATCATCGTATTTTTGTTCGATATTAAAATGTTGCAACATAAAATCAATATCGTTGTCTTTATCTTTTTGTGATTGAACAATGGGCTTAAAAAAAGCAACCTTATGAAATTTTGATTTGAGTAATTGCATTAAACCAATAGCAATAATGAGTTTACCGGATAAAGTATCATTAGAAGTGATGTAGAGTGATTTTATTTTCATGCTGTTAGTATAACAAAATTATTTAAAAATCTCATCAAGCAAAAAAAAATGGCCAGATTCCCATCCGACCATCTAATTATTAAGAGTTGTAGATATAAAAGGAGAGAGAAAATTATCTCTACAAAGCTCTTCTTACTTAAGTTGTAAAAGAAGTATAACAAAGCAATCTATTTGCTTTCCTAATGTATTGAAACAAATAGGATAATTTTAGTCCTATTTAAGTTTCAAACACTTTTTGGTATGTTTTTTCCAGTAAATCACCGCATTCTTGGTATTTTTCAGTATGCGGTGTATTCAATTGTACGATTAATGGTTTGTATTTTTCATAAACAGCCCATATTCTTAATGCAGATTCTAAAGGTTTTCCTCTTCGTTTTATTTCAAATGAGGTAGCACCATTGATCAAGCCCTTTAAGATTTGAGAATGGGGTCGATCAGTTTTTTTTAATTCTTTCCATTCATGCTCCAAAGTCTCATGTGCTTGCGCATAGTGTTCATCTTTAACCATTTGCATAAAGAGATCACAAGATTTTTCTATGTTCATCAAAACTCCAATGTCCCCTCTATAGAAAAGTTTGCTTTTGCATCCAGTTCCGCATGACTTAATACCACAATATTAAGACCAAACTTTTCAAATATTTCTGATAAACGTTTTCTCAATGTTGGGTCAACCACCATTGCCATTTTGCTAATCCCCTTAACTTCTAATTCTTCTATCAGCTCTTTAGTTTTCGTTACTAAAGAATTTATCTCATTTATACTCAACATCAACTGAGTGGTACCATGTTGTTCTTGAAGTTTACTTGTAAATTGTTGTTCCAATTCAGGTTTTAGGGTGATCAGATGCAACACCCCATCATCCCCTTGAAATTTTTGTGTAATCAATCGATACAGTTTACTTCGAACATGTTCAAGTAGGACATCTGGAGCTTTTGTAAACTCTGCTATATCTGCTACAGATTCAATAATGGTGAGCATATCGACTATAGGTATATTTTCATGTAAAAGATCTTTACACACTTTGAGCAACGATCCATAAGATGTGATTTTCATCGCCTCTTCAATAACAATAGGGAAATCTTTTTTAAGCAGTTCAATATTGTTTACAATATCTTGTCTAGTGATAATATCTTCTGCATGTTTTTTAATAATTTCAGATATGTGCGTAGAGATAATTGTAGGGGTATCAACAACAGTAAAACCTTTCATTAGGGCTTCCTCTTTTTGCTCTTGCGCTATCCACGTAGCATCCAAACCAAAGACGGGTTCTTTTACCTTATTTCCTTTTAGCGCAACACCACCTACACCACCCATTGCAAGTAATTTTTCTGTTTCAACCGTACCACTTACAAGCGGTATTCGCTTTAGATAAAACTGATACTCATTAGGCTGAAGTGTTCCATCATCAGAGATACGAATCTGTGGAATCTTAAACCCTAAATCTTTAGCAATGGTTTTTCGAATCCCTCGAATTTTATCCAACAGTTCACTATCACCTTGCACCAATTTAAGCAATCGAACCCCAAGTTTAAGTTCAAGTACCTCCATTCGCATAATAGTTTCAAGTTGATCTTCCTCTTTTGGTTGATTCTCTTGTACTTTTTGTTTTTTAAGCTCATCCAAATCATTTGTTGGTTTGGGTTTCGTTTTATCTTGGGCAAAAAACTTCGTTACAACATTGTCAGCATTAGAGTCAATCATGTAAATCACATAACCAATAGAAACCATCATAATACCCATCACCATTAATATACCCGTTGGGAAACCAGGGATAAAAGCAAATAAAACTAAAGCGATACCTACTAAAATAAGTGCTTTTGAATCTTTAACCAATTGACTGATTGACTGATTAGCAAATCGTTCAGAATCCATGTTCGATCGTGTAATAATAATAGCCGTTGCTGTTGAAAGTACAAGTGCAGGTATTTGTGCAACAAGTCCATCACCAATGGTTAAAATAGTGTATATTTCACCACTTTGAGCTGCCGTTAAATCGTGTTGAAACATACCTATAAGCAATCCACCAATAAGATTTACAATGGTGATAATAATACCCGCAACGGCATCACCTTTTACAAACTTCGATGATCCATCCATTGCCCCATAAAAGTTTGCTTCTGAGATCAAGGCTGTTCTTCGCACTTGCGCTTCTTTATCATCTATAAACCCAGCATTTAAATCAGCATCAATTGCCATTTGCTTTCCAGGCATTGAATCCAGTGTAAATCGTGCTGTAACCTCGGCAACCCTCGTAGCACCTTTTGTAACTACCATAAAATTAATCAAGACCAAAATGATAAAGATAATGATACCAATCACCATATTACCACCCACAACAAACTCTCCAAAGGCTGCGATAATATCACTTACAGCATCAGGACCATTATGCCCTTCACTAAGTATCGAACGTGTTGTAGCTATATTTAAAGAGAGCCTAAACAGTGCTAAAATAAGTATAAGAGTAGGAAATGTCGTCAGATCGGATGGTTTTTGAATGTATAAAGAGATTAATAAAATTAAAAGTGATAAGGTTAAAGAGATTATTAGAAAAAAATCAAGCGCAATCTTAACCATCATCATTGTTCCTTTACCCAAGTTTGCGCTTGATTTTTTTCT
>JAYEFX010000199.1:0-8512 GCA_034658775.1 Campylobacterota bacterium | reverse complement strand
CTTTTTTGTAATCAACCTCTACCCCAAATCCAAAGGTATAAAACATCCCTAGACGATTTTGTGCAGCTGCATGTCCTTTATTGGCAAGTTTCAAAAAGATAGTGTATGCTTTTTTAGGACTGTAGTATTTGGTCCGTTTATTGCTGTGAAAAATTCCTAAATTGTATGTAGCTTTTTCGTAGCCCATTTTACTTGATTGTTTAAATAAAGAGAATGCCTTAGAATAATTCTTTTTAACTGCTTTACCAGTGTAGTAAAAAGTAGCTAGTTTAAAAATAGCACGTTTGTCTTTATTTTTTTGACCCTCTTTGTAAAGATTAAATGCCTCTGCATAGGATTTTTCCTGCTCTTCAATCAATCCCATCTCATATGCATTGGCATGTGAAAAATTTAACAATAATATAACCAATATAAAATATTTTATTAAGTTCATCATTTACTCGCACATTTTTGTAGATTTTATCATATTTTAGACACAAATTAGATAAAATCACATATCAAAATTAAAATAGTCGAAGGAAATAGAAATAATGGCACAAACACAAGAAGAATTTAAACAACTCGTAAATGATATTCAAGGACAAAAGTGGTATCGACAACCAATTGGATTTGGTATTGCACGTATTGATAAAGGGCAATTAGATGAAACTAAAGTATTGCAAGCAACGTATCCACTTATTAACTGGAATGAAAATTTTGGAAGTGCAGCAGTTTTTATGAATGGATTAAAACATGCAGGGGTTGATGTAGATATAAGTGGAAGTGAATTTGTATGTGAAGTAAGTGATCTGTTTTTAGAAAGCTGTATTGAATCATTTAAACCGTATTTAGAAGAAGCAATTGGTACGGCGCATAAAAATGTTCAAGTGATTCAAGGACTTTCATCTTTACCTATAGAGCTTGGATTTAACAGCTCGCATTATAAAGTAGTATTTATTTTTGAAGACGCAGCACCTCAAAGTGTTGAAACTGTGTATTTAAAACTGTATGCATTATCTGAAGGGAAAGCCCCTTTACGAGGTGTGTGTTTAGATGGTGCATTTGGTAAACTTACTAACTGTGCGTGGGTTGGAACACATCCTATTGAACTTGATTGGTTACGAGAAAATGAGATCACTTTAAAATTAACAGGAAAGTATCCTACAATTGATATGGTAGATAAATTTCCAAGATTCTTATCTCATGTAATTCCTGCTGATAATACACGAGTTCTGGATACATCAAAAGTGCGTATGGGAGCACAACTGGCTGCTGGAACAACAGTGATGCCTGGTGCTTCATACATCAACTTTAATGCTGGAACCTTAGGACCCGTTATGGTTGAAGGTAGAATTTCATCTTCGGCTATTGTTGGATCTGGGTCTGATGTTGGTGGGGGTGCAAGTATCCTTGGAGTATTAAGTGGTACGGATGGTAATCCTATCTCTATTGGTGAAAATACACTTCTTGGAGCCAACAGTGTAACAGGAATTCCTTTAGGTGATGGTTGTATTGTTGATGCAGGTGTTTCTATTCTTGCAGGAACAAAAGTAAGCATTGATACGGATGAATTTAATAAGATTAAAGAAGCAAACCCACAATGGGACAGTGCTGATACAGATGTGTTTAAAGGGGCAGTATTAGCAGACCTTAACGGTATTCATGTACGAGAAGATAGTCTTACTGGTGCAGTTAAAGTGTTTCGAAGTACACGAGAAGTGACGCTTAACGCTGACCTGCATTAGTATAAATCACTAAAAGACTTAATGTAAGTCTTTTAGTGTGATTTTAAGATTTAGTTAAATAGATCTTTGGGATTGATATGGCGATTATTTTTAGTGGCTTGAAATGTTAATGTATCATTGACCCGTCCTACAACGTATCCTTTTTTTATCCACTTTCCTTCACGAAGAGTAGGAGAGATCTCATCAAGATGAGAATAAACCGTATGAAGATTATTCTTATGTTGAACAATAACAACATTTTCAAGCATTCCACTGTCTTTTTTGGCGTAGACAATTTTTCCATTTAATATATTGTAAACTTTTGCTTTAGGTTTCTTGGTTTTTAAAATAATCGATTCATTAAAAAGTTTGATTTTATAAATTGGATCATAATAGGTACCAAATTTTTTCACAATTTTATAGGATTTTAATGGTGGAGTGGTTTTTGGTCCTTTATATTTTGCAATTCTTACCCCTTTTGTGGAAGAACCTAACATACGTATGTCCATGTCTATGTTTGTAGCTAATCTTTCTTGGGTAGATTGTGTAAGCACCACTTTAGAACGATTTTTCTTTTTGGCTTTATCCTCTTTTTTCTTCAGTGCCAAAATTCTTCGTTGCTCTTTTTGAACCGCTTTTTGTTGTTTGTTTAATTCATCTTTTTTGAAAATGTTCAGTTTTCCTAAAAGTGTTTTGAGGTTATTTTGTTTTTTGACAATATTTTTTAATTCCACTTTATAGGTTTTATGTTTATTTTCCAATTCACCTAAAGATTTTTTTTGATTTTTAATCATAATTTTAAGTTTGTTTTTTTTGGCTTGTGATTTTTTAATGTATTTTTTCAATAAAGCAATTTTCTTTTCGTTACTTCCTTTTTTTTGGCTTAGATTGAGATAATTGGTATCCAGTTTGATAATTTGATCTTTTGAGTTTTGTGAAAGAATGGTGTATATCTCTTTGTCTATTAAACTGTTTGTTGACTCAGCAGAAGCGAGTTCTAAAGCCAATGATGAGGAAAACTGTTCGATGATGGTGGTGATGATCTCTTTCTCATTGGAAGTACGCTTAGTGGTGATTGTAGAGGTTGAGTCTTGAAGTTCATTAAGATGTTTTTTTGCAATGCCCAATTCCTCTTCATGTTCAGAAATATCACTGTTGATGCTTTTAATATTGGTATCGAGTTGATTCAAATCATTGGTTTGTGTTTTAATCTGTTTGGCAAGAAGTTTGACTTTGATGGATGTTCTGCTTTTTAGTGTTGATTCTTTTTTAAGTTTTTTTTCATTGTTGTGTATATCTTTTGTAATTTTTGTAATTTTCTTATTGGAGGTTGGTTTATTTACTACTTTTGTTTTTTTACTAGAGGAGGGGATGCGTAATTTTTGTTTTACATGGATATTATTATTTTTAAGATTATTGAGTTTTTTTATTTTGGTGTAACTTATATTGTATTTTTTTGAGATTGAACTTAAGGTTTCTCCCTTTTTAACGACATGCACAATTTGTGCCTGTAGGGAAGATACCATAAACAAAGCAACACTAAAAAGGACAGCTGCAAATTTCATTTATTGTCTTTTGTGTTGAAAAAGAACACCCATGATGGTCAAAATAGCTACTGAAAATGATAATACAAACGTAGCAATAAGATTACCAACATGCAATAGATCAATTTTTATAATTTGACTCAGCTCTTGAGGTAAAAATATGTTGATATTGTTTTGCACAAAAAACAAGATAATCAATACAATTAAAAATGAATAGATTGAACTCCAAATGGCTGTTTTGATAATGGGCGTAGCAGCATAAAGCGTGGATGCACCATGAAGTTGCATGATTGAAAGACGTTTGGCATGTTCATAAAACCAAAGTTTAATCTGTTTGGACAGCATAATAATCGCAAACAAAAAGATGATGATGAACAGTATGGATACAACAGTACTAATCAGCTTAAGCAAGAGATATATTTGAGAATGATTTTTAGAAAAAGATTCAACTGTCTTAATGCTTTTCATTGCTTTTAGCTCTGCTGTAATTTTAATCAATTCAGAGGTTGTGGGAAATTCACTAAGATGTATTTTGTAAAAAAACGGAAGACGTTTCTTGAGTAAAGAAAGAGAATTTTTAGAGAGTTTTCCTTTAAACTTTGAAAGTACCTCTTGGTTGTTTAATGTAACAATTTTTTCAACATCGATATGCGCTAAAGAGCTTATAGAATCTTTTACAATAGGTGTTTGACTAATAATAACAATAGAATAGTCTTGGGAGATTTTATCTTTGTAATTGGATACCGATTGGTTGATGCTCAAAAATAGATTAAATGCCAAAAGCATGGAGCCTAGTAAAATAATAAATGCAACAAAATTTTTAAGAGACTTCATAGATGATCCCATCACCAATAGAGAGTTGTCGGTATTTGATCCCTAAATTTTTTGGTATTCGGTGCGTTACGATTACAACGGTAATACCCAATTGCTCATTGGCACCTTTTAATAAATTCCAAACAACTTCAGCTGAATAGTCATCTAAGTTTCCTGTAGGTTCATCGGCGAGTATAATTTTTGGATTATGTGCTAAAGCACGTGCAACGGCAACGCGTTGTTGTTCTCCACCACTTAATTCGTTGGGATATTTTCCAATTCGATGAGAAAGTTTTACGTGTTTGAGTAGTTTTGTGGCCTGATCTTTGGATACATCAGAAGCATAACCATTGATTTTTAATGGAAGCATAATGTTTTCTTCAATGGTCCATTCATCGATAAGTTTATAATCTTGAAAAATGATACCAATATCACGACGTAGATTTTTAAGTTTATTTTTGGACACTTTGTCCATCTCGATATTATTAATCGTTAAATTCCCATGTTTGAGTTTAATAGCACCGTACATTGATTTTAAAAGAGTGGACTTTCCGCTTCCACTAAGCCCTCCAATAAAGATGAACTCTTTTTCATGGATGTGGAAATTTCCTTTTTTTATAATAAACTTATCTTTATCGTAAGATAAATAGATATCTTTTGCATTAATCACATTGAACTCTTTTTTTGATCACTTCATGGGCTTGAATATTTGAACTTGTGGGTAAAGGATCACCTTGAAAATAGCTGGCTTTTCCATCTTTTATCAAAATATATTTGCTTAGTGTTCGATTAATATTGCCCATGGTGAGTTGCAATAGGGCTGTCTTTTTATCATCACTTACATAAAGATCAGAAAAGCTTACAACAAAATTGTTTTGCACGATTGCTTTGGTATCAAAACATGCTGAAAAATTTTCAATATCCACACGTTGATCAAAAGAAAAATCATAATTAAAATTACGCTGATCATGTTCAAAGTGATTGAAAAGTTTTAGATCGTATATATTTTTACCTTGAAATTTCCATCGATCTTCATATTTGCTGGATACGGCAAGATCTTTATTGATATCAATAGTGATCTCTCCTGTAGGCTGAGTCGTAAGCAGTTCAGTACAATAATCAAAATATTTTCGACTGTCTGTACGTAATTCAAGTGAACCACCAACTTTTAAAACACGCAAAGCTTCATCAATAAAATCTTGAGAATAGATCCGTCTGTGAGGTTTTTTATCCCAAGGGACAGGAAAGTGAACAAAGATTTTTCCCACGCGATTTGATCGGATAAACTCCATAAAAAGACGGGCATCATAATCAACCGCCAAAACATTGCTAATCCCATCAAGACGCACATGCTTAAGCATCTGTTCAATTGATGGAGTATGGATCTCCAGTCCTATAAACTGAATATTAGGATGTTTTTTGGCTTGATGCAAAAGGTGCCGACCACTTCCAAATCCAATCTCAATATAGATCTCTTTGTCTGTATCAAACTGCTCTACAAAATAATTGATCTCTTTGAGGTACTCATCTTTAGGTTTGAGTTTTTGATCAAGAATATTGGTATTGGATGATGTGATATTGGCATTGGTTGCTTTTGTGTAGGCATTGATTGCTTCTTTGACAATATTAATTGGTGTAACACGTGTCACTTTGTCTGTTTTAATAAGTGTTTTATCACCTTTGGTTTTTTGTGTGAGTAAAAACTCTTTACCTTTATTGCTTACGCAGATTCTATCTTCACCACGAGATCGTGCGATGAAGTTAAAGCTAACTTCATCGACAATACAAGGAATATTTAAAGGGGTGTGAGCGTTAAAAGTACTGTGCGGCATAAAGGATTATTGTACTTTATCAAGTTTGGGTAAAACAAGCTCCGTTGCGTTTGTTTTTTCTGACATGATTCCAAATTGATCCACAGCTTGAATTGAATATTTGTAAGCAACACCACGTACAATATCTCGATCTTCGTATCGTAAATCACTGATCCCTTTGATCGTGATTGATTTTGATGAGATCCAGTTTTCTTGAATGGTTTTGTGAA
This sequence comes from Campylobacterota bacterium, assembly GCA_034658775.1. Classification (GTDB taxonomy): domain Bacteria; phylum Campylobacterota; class Campylobacteria; order Campylobacterales; family Arcobacteraceae; genus JAYEFX01. The sequence continues at coordinate 2,411 of JAYEFX010000199.1, read as the reverse complement.
TATTGTATGAGATGGTTCGATCATCATTTCCAATCCAGTTTAAAATGGCTTTTTCACCTTGTATTTGTGCTAAAGTCAAAGTAGGACGTGCGGGTTTACCCAATGTTGCTCCCATAACGGGTGTCATTTCTGTATTGGTTTCTAAACCGTCTTTGTCTATTGAAGTGATTTTATAAAATTTTGTTTTTCCATCTTCGGTTACGATATGCGTGTAGTTGTTTGTTTCTACATTTACTGAAGCAATTTTTGAAAATCTACTTGTGCTTGAGTTTGATGCATAAATATTATGTGCAATGACATCTTCGGTTTTAGATGGTCCCCAGGTAAGTTCAATTTTTTTAGGAAGATTCTGTGTGGCGTTTAGAAGATTGATCCCCTCTGGTAGTGCTTTTGTTTTTGCTTTGACAATTTGACTTGGAACAGATTTGATTCCATCAAAAGTGATGGCCGTTAAACGGTATGAAAATACAACATTATCTTCAAGTTTGCTATCAATATGTTCAACATTAAGCCGACCTTTTATTTTTGCAACACGTTCCCATTTTGCAGTTGTTGGGTTTGTTTTTTCAATTAAATAATACTTGACACGTTCACTTTCGTGTGGTCTCCACAATATTTTTATTTGTCGTGGAAGTTCTGAGATGGCAGTAACGTAACTAACTGATGAAAATCGTGGTAAAGTTTCAACATTGATTACGGGTGTTTGCCGTGATTCAGTATCGTCTTCACCACGTGTTGAGATGGAATACATGTATTGCGTTTCAGGTTCTAAGTCTGAATCAACGTAGTGCGTAGTATAACGATTTTTGATGGTTGCAACACGTGTAAGTTTGCCGTTGTCTTCCATGTTGGTTCGGTACAGATAATAACCTCGTGCTTTGATATCTTCTACACGTTTCCATTCAAAGGCAACAGCATTCATGTCTGAAATTGTTTTCAGTGTTGGTGCATCAACGTGCGTTAAATTTGAATCGATATTTGGTTTGTTAGGAGTTCCCAGACCATTTGGTCCCGTACAACCACTACTTACAAATGCGATTAAAAGTATTGACGATGTTAATTTGATTAATTGTTTCATGAATTTCCTCAGTATTAAAATGTTGATTAAAAATTTGTTCCATATCTGCAGCAATATCAGCGATGAAATTTACCTGCTTTTTTGTTGTTGGATGTATCATGTATAAACAATACGCATGCAAACAAACTCTTTTATTGCTTAGGGTATCTAAATTGCCCTTAAATCCATATAAACTATCCCCTAATATGTGGCGATTAAAGGAGTTTAGATGCACTCTAATTTGATGCGTTCTACCTGTAAAAAGTTTGGCTGCAATGAGTTCAAGTTTTTCATTTTTACTCAGCAATAATTTGGTAAATGCAGTTTTTGCATCACGTCCATTTGGAACAATTGCTTGAGCTAAACGATTATTAGGATTTCTGCCAATAGGTTTATCTATAATCACATCATCTTTTAAGGGTTGATCAATGATGGCAAGATAGTATCGACCCATTGTTTTATCTTGAAGTTGTGCACTGAGTTCTTGGTGGGCATGATTGTTTTTTGCAACAACCATCACGCCACTGGTTCCTTTATCAATTCGATGCACAATGCCATGACGCTCTTCACCACTGATGGTAGACAAAGAGATATTTTTATGTTTAAGCCAATCTACCAAGGTGGGTTCACTTACACTGGGTGCATCATGCACAATAAGACCAGCAGGTTTATTGATCACCAAAATATCTTCATCTTCATAAATAATAGGCACATCAAAATCAATGTTAGCAGCTTGTGCAGTTTTTGTTTGAGGTAGCATGACTTGGATGTTTTGGTTGAATTTTAGTTTTAATCCTGTTTTTACAGTAGGTTTATTGTCTACAGATACAAAACCTTTTTTTATAAGGTGTTCAATTTGATTTCGGGATTCATTTAAACATATGGATAAGAATTTATCCAAGCGAATATTTTCCTCTTCACAAATATAGTTTTTATTCATTTTTAGTTACTCTTTCGTATGAAATTTTTAGATAAAAGAATTATGGCACATTTTGATTTTTTGATATTGCTTTTTGTACTGCCTTTGGTGTACTTATCCTATCATCTTATCAGTGGTACCAATGAAATATTAGCACAGAAACAATTAATTTATTTTTCATTGTCTGTAGGAATCTTTATATTTTTATTTTTTATGCCTTTACGGCGCTATCTTAGACTGATCCCTTTTTTTTACTGGTTGTTTATTATTTTACTCGTAATGGTAGAATTTTTTGGTGTAACCAAGCTTGGAGCTACGCGATGGCTTGCAATCCCTATGACCAACTTTACCATACAGCCTTCAGAGTTTATCAAACCTGCTTTCATCCTTATGTTGGGTTATTTAATTCACAATAATCCACCACCTAAAGAGGGG